>JAGHGS010000009.1 GCA_017888105.1 Bacilli bacterium | reverse complement strand
TTCTATTTTCGATTTATTATTACCATTATCTAAAATAAACACATATCCTTCCGGTGTAATCATCGCTGCATGTTGACTCCATTGCCATTCAAAATTATCTCCAACTGGTGTAAAGAAATATTTTTGATATTCCTCACTCCAGTTAGTAGGATCCCCAATAATCCAATTAAGTTTTCCACTATCATAATCAATATTAATAACAGCATCTTGATGTCTTCCTGATAAAGTAATTGAATTTGTTGCTTCATCATACCAAACTGAATTATTATGAAACCAATCATATTCTACCCAGTTTTCACTTTTACCATCTTCCATATTTAAAATATCTTTAAGATCCCAAGTCTTGACAATTTCTCCCGTATTCATATCTACTTCCACAATGTAATCTTCAACGGTACCGTAATCATTATAAAAATCATCACTAGCTACTAACAAATTACCATTAGGCATCTCAAAATAATCATGGTGATATCCACCCTCTAAACTAATTTCTTTATAAATCTTACCTAATAAATCCATTTCATACAAACCACTCATATAATATGGTGAATTAACAAGTCTTTCAGTTGAAACAAGCAAATGACCATTATCTAAGCGATTAATTTCCCATAAAGCATTGATCGTTAAATACCATCTAACATCACCATTTACATCATAAGCACTAGTATAACCACTGCTAGATGGTGTAAAGAAATATAGTTCATTTCCAATTTCACTTTTATCTGCCTCTATACTAGTAGGTAAAACAAAATCATCCGGTAATGCTTCTGTTTCAATGGTAAGTATCTTCTCTGTATCTCCAAATTCAATGATTACTTCATTAGCCTCACCAGCATATAAACCATAAATAGGTAAATAATGAACTGTATTACGATCAAATTCATGAGTAAAAGTAGTATTGTCATCCTCCCCAACAATTGTAACAGTTGGTGCTACTTCCTCTTCCGTTTCAAATATAACTAAAGCAGTTAAAGGCGAAATTTCGTAAGGATTAACAATGATATTTGGATTATCAATCGTATACCCTTCACTTTCAAAATTTTTTTCAAGTTCTACTTGCGTATCTACTAAACTAACAGTTTGTTCTACTTCTTCGCTATTATTTGACAAACTATTTAAAACAAATAATAAAACTACAACTAAAACTACAACAATTAATAAAGCAATTAAAATTATTCTCTTTTTATTTTTCATTTTTCCTTCCTCCTAAAATAAATTTAACACATGAAAAAGAAAAAGAAAATAAATTACAAGTTGAAAAAACTCAACCTGTAGTTGAGTCACAATTTTCATTTAAAGTTAAAGGAATTTCATGAGTAATAACATCTCCATCTGAATTAGTTGCTCTTAGTTCAATACTTAAACTATCTTCCATATAATTACTACAAGTACTTTCATAATTATCAATATTAAACTCTACTGTATTTAAATAATCATTTAAAGTAACTGGTTCTCCCTCATAAGTATCTCTACTAATTTCTGTTTTTGTATTATCCACTTGTTCATATAAAACACAAGTAATATTTGAATACTCTTCTTTATCATCACTTAAACAACTAATACTAGAAATATTAATAGATGTTTTATCATCATTATAAGCCATACTTCCAAGAACCGTAAAATCATCACAAGAACTGCGAACGGTTTTAAAAGTAAAATCATGATTATGTGTAAATTGATAAATAAGAACAAAACCAACAACAAACAAAACACAAAGAGAAGCAAAAATATACTTATTAACTTTTTTCTTCTTAGGTTTTACTTCTCCGCTTAATAATTCATTCATATCCACATGAAACTGTTCACTAATTTCTTTTAAAATAGCAATATCAGGTACATTAATTCCATTTTCCCATTTACTAACAGCTTGATAAGTAACACCAAAAAGTTCTGCAAACTCTTTCTGCGTTAAATGATTATCTTTTCTAAGTTTCTTAATAAATTCACCCATTTTATTTTGATCCATAGCATCATTCCTCAAAAAATATTACTATCTAAGTATAACATATTTTTAAGAAATTGTGTAGGGATCACTAATAGTTCCACTTCCTGTTATTGTATTATCAGCCCTCAGACTGATTACTGGGCGTACACCCCACCTGCTATTCGAGTTACTATTACTGAGGCCGCCATTTGAACCCACAAGGAACACGACAGCCAATCTGCTACCACCGCCACTGAAGCTAGACGGAGACATAGTCCAATAATAGTTTCCTGTGTAAAGGTAATATCCATAGTTAATTGAAGTTGTTCCTCCTGCATACATGACTTCATCCGCTGTGATGAGTCCTATTTTCATTGTATACAAGTCGTTGGTATTACTGCATTCATAACTTGGTGTTCCATTATTTCTTCTTTCATATGCTGCGTAACTGATTGCGCTACTAGGCTCGCTACTCCACGAGTATCCACTTGCCATTTCTCGGTCATTACAAAATCCCGCACTTTCTCCACTGGCTATTATACTATCATAACTTTGTAAGTTATTACTATACCATGTATCGAGTATTCCTTTTATGGTGCTTGGTGTTCCTCCATTTTGGGTGCTTGGTCGTTGTAAATCTTGGGTATATGTATATCCTACATAGTAACTTCGATTATAACTATTATTGAATGCGCTTGTTTGTGTTTGGGTATAATCCGTACTGCTATCATTATATCCATTGGCTAGTACGGTCTCTTTCCCTGCTGTATCTATAGTAGACTTTTCTCCACTATAGATGATTCGAACTGTTCCATCTTCATTAATTCGGATAATTCGCCAATATTTGTTAGCAAATACCAAATAATTATTTTCTACATCTCCTCTATAGTAGTATGTTGTTCCTTTACTTGTGGTTTCTTCATAGATTCCTACGGTTTCTTCTCCACAATTACTTCCATCATTACTTCCGTTCGTACAACTTGTTTTACTAAAGTCTGGTTCATCTAAGTTTACTTCTATTGTTCCTAGTATCGTATCTACTTTTTTAGTTGTTGAGGTAACAAAATCCAAATAACATTTTGTTCCCTTTGTTGTAAATGGGGTTATAGTTAAATTCTGAGTATTCATATCATAGTTTAGTGTTATATTGCTATCTTCTTCTCCATCTACTGTACAATAACTATTTTCTGTTAATTCATAATTACCAGTTGGTATAGTATCAGATGGTTCTCCTTCTACTGTTATTGCTACTATATTTAAATCAGCCAAACTATAATTAATGGTTCCATTAACTAAAGGAATACTCTGTGTTGTTCGATACTTTGCTCTTGTAAAGTTTAGTATTACTGCACTTATGATTGCCACTACTACAACTCCTATTATAATATTTCTTTTTAAATGATTTTTCTTTAATACCTCAAATTTCATAATCTCTCTCCTAACATGATGCTAGGCTTCATTTTATTAATCATAAAAATAAACTATCATGGACATATGATAAGTTTCCTAGCTTATAGTTAAATTATAAATATAGCTAGACCAAAAGTCAAGAAAAATATCGGCATATTAGCCAAAAAATATTTTTTCTAATTGATAAATGCGACAATTAAAGCGGTGAAAGAGAATGAATTATAGTAATAAACTAAAATCAATTAGAACATCTGAATTATTAAGTCAAGAACAAATTGCGGATTATTTAAATATAAATAGAAGCACATACAAAGAATACGAATTGCAAAATAGCATCATTCCCTCTAAATATCTTTGGGATTTAAGTAATATTTTAAACGTATCAATTGATTATATATTTGATTTTACTAAAGTTAAAAAATATAACAATAATGACAAGAACTTGGACAAAATAAAATCGGGTTCAAGACTAAAAGAAATTAGAAAAGAAAATAAACTCACTCAATCAAAATTAGCAGCTATTCTAAACACCACCCAATCTGTTATTGCTGATTATGAAAAAGGAAGATACTTAATCGCCACCCCCTTCCTCTATACTATATGTAAAAAATATAATATCTCTGCTGACTATCTCTTAGGAAAAACAGATAATCCCAAGTATTTAAAATAACTTGGGACTTTTTATTTTCGACTTAATTGTAAAAAAATGTCGGATTTTGTCGGACACTTTTTCTTGATTTCTATGATATTATCACTCATAATAAAGTCTTGAACATTAGGACTGATGTCTATTAGTGTTTTTCTTTCCTGACTGTTGTTTATTTCCTTTTAAGGGGGTATTTGGTTAGAAAGGAGATACTAATGAATTTAAAAGTAATTCTAAATTCTATTATTAGACTTTTTAAGCCAAATAATAAGACATCGACTATCTATATTGTGACTGGCAAAATAGAAGTCAATGTCTGCTCCAAAAAGTAGATATTTAGTTTCCTAATGTTCTACAAATTAAGTATATCTTATTTTTTAAATAAATACAATTGTCATTTCATTTACAATAATTTCTTTTTCCACGATAGTCCAGTAACAGCAAATAGAATGCTAGGATTACATTATAAAATAGTATTAACACTTAAATCTATTCACTAACATCATCATTCATAATTTCCTTTATTAATGTAATAAACTCTTTCTCTGTTAAATAAACTGCTTCTATATCATAATATTTTTGATTATAATAAAAGTACGCAATAAACATATTTTTATATTGATATAAGACAACTTTGCTATCACGAATATTACTTACCTCAGCTTCACTTTCTATAAAATAATCTCGAAACGGTTCTGAAATACTTGAATAAGTGATGGTTACACGTCTATTTTCATTTCCAGAAAATTCAAAAACATAATCATGAATAGTTTCCACTTCTCCAATAAAAAGTCCATAATCATTTTTTAAAACAACATCCATTGGTAACTGAAAACCAGCATAATCATCCCAAATACAGTCACATGGACTTTCGATAACTTGAACATCCATGTCATAGCTAAAAAACGATCTTCTCTTCATTATAAATATTTTCTTCTTCTCTACTAAAACTTGTAATTAAAACTCCTATTAAAACTCCAAAAACAATTACGACAAGAACAATCCCATATTTTAAATACTTTTTCATATACACTCCTATTCTATAATACTTTTAATCATATTAATTACTTCATCAATAGTTAAACAATAAGACTCAATATCATAATAAATATCATGATACTTAAATTGTGATATAAAAGTTTCATCATTTTTACTAATCATAACTTCTATTCCACTAATAATAGATACACTTCCATTTGGTATATCTACATCTCGAAGTACCTCTCCAATAGAAGAATAAGATACATTAACGCCTCGCTCATTTCCCCTATAACATTGAATAACATCATGTAAAATATCATATTCATTTGTTTGATCATTTTTTATATAAACTAAATGTATTGTATCAAGCTTTAAATCATCAGGAACTTGCACTGATATAGGAACAACATCAAAATTAGAATATTTGCTATCAAGAACATGCACATCAAGGTTAGATACACTATCATATATAGTATTATCTACTTCATTAATATAAATTTCATCCTTTATTTCATCGAATGCACTCGGTACTTCTTTTTGATCAAATATATTTTTACTAATGAAAAATCCCGATACAACAAAAATAAACAGAATAGAAGCAAAACTATATTTCATAATCACTTGTTTTCCTTTTTGCTTTTTTAACTCATTACTTATTTGTTTATACATATCATCTTTATTAAACCGAGAATCAAAAACTTGATAAACATCATTCTTTTTCATTTTTATCCTCCCTTCCTAAAAATAAATTTATTTCTTGCAAAGTACGATATAAATAATGTTTCACATTTGATTCACTAATATTTAAAATATTTGCTATTTCTTTGATAGAATAATTTTCATAATAATAAAGAAAAAAAACTTTACCAATAACACTCTTCTTATTCTTCAAGTAATTCCATACCAAATCTATTTGATCTTGATGAATAACAAGTTCTAAAAGATTAATATGATCTGGTATCTCATCAATATATGAAGAATCAAAAACATCATCTTTATGTCTATAACGAAAGCGATAATAATCTTTAATCTTATGTTTAGCAATTCCAAAAATATATTCTTGCGTAATATCTTTCTTTATTTTTTTATAAACTGCCAAATAAATTTCCTGAACAATATCAGGTACATCTTGAATCGATGAAACATTACAAACCACATACTTTAAAACTTCATCATAAGTTGTATCATAAACTTCTTGAAATTTATTTAAGGCTTCTTGAGTACTCATTTAATCCACCTCTACTTAAATAATCGCCAAAATCAAAAAAAAGTTCCAATTTAACCTAACTTTTCACCATTATTCACTGGTTTATTAGGTTCAATCAGAACTACTCCATCTTTACTATAAACTCCCAAAACTAAAACTTCAGACATAAACTCTGCAATTTGTTTCTTAGGAAAATTAACCACTGCCAAAATTTGTTTCCCGACTAATTCATTTTTTTGATATAATTCCGTAATTTGGGCTGAAGATT
>JAGHGS010000080.1 GCA_017888105.1 Bacilli bacterium | reverse complement strand
GTATGGAAAACACAATTGTAATACCTGCTAAAAATTTCATGACATCGTTTAAGTTATTAGAAATAATAGTGGCATAAGTATCCGTCATGCTTGATAATATTTCCCGGTAAATCGAAGCTGTTTCAATCGCCTGTTTGGTTTCAATTAAAGCATCTTCTAATAATTCTTCATTTTCTTTGGTTATTTCTATAATTGTTCCCTTAGCAATCTTTTCTAAAGCTATTTCATTGGCTTTTAGTGATGTAATGAAATATACTAATGTTTTTTCCACATTTAATAGATTTACTAATTCTTTATTATTCGTTGATTTTAATAATACTTTTTCTTTACTATCAATGTATTCGTTAATGCCAGTTAATTCTTTTTGATAAATACCAGCGACCATAATAAATATTTGAAAGATAAACTTTTCTCTCGTTTTAAAATCTATTTCATTATCTTTAAAATAATCTAGGAATGGTTGCTCTTTTAGAGATACTGTTATAATATAGCCTTTTTCACTAATGACAATTCCTAAGGGATTGGTTTTGTATTTGTGTTTATAATTGTTATCAGCTAAATAAGGAGTATCTAAAATAATTACTGTTTCTTCATCTCTTTTTTCAATTCTAGGGAGTTCTTCTTCATCTAGTAATTTAATAAATATTTCTTTTTCTATCTTCGTATTTTCTACTACGGTATTTATTTCATCAGAAGTCGGATTAATTAAATCAATCCAACTTCTTTTTTTTATGATGTCCGTATTTATTAATTTTTTGTTTTCTACTTCATATATCCTTAACATATTATCACCTTCTTTTATTTTATCACATTATTCTTCTTTTTTTGCTTAAAGTTTATAATTTTTTTAAAATATTGTCATCCGTTATAATTATGTCTAGTTCTTTTTGGATTTTTTCTAAATCGCGGACAATTTTGTTGTATTCTCTTGGAGTTTTAAATTCTTCATTTTCAATTACGTAAATTAAGTATCTACTTGCCGCAACAATCAAAAGTTGCTTTGATAATTCTTTTACTTCTAAACCTTTAAATTTCTTTTTCCAATACTTATAAGCCAGATAGGCATTAAAATACCAATAATGAATATCTAATACCTCATCATAATAGCTTTCAACTAAATCCATCTCCTCCTTTTTGTAGCAGATAAAATATACCTCTACATTTTCTTCTTTACTCTTATACATATGTTCGCCTCTTTTCTATGCAAACATCATAATACTTTTTATTTGTTTTGTCAAAAGACGAATGCTATTAAATTGAGCCATCAAATTGATAAAAGGTTTATTTAAATTGATGTTTTGATTAATGAATTTGATATTTTGAATTAACATTTTGCTATTATTATTAAAATTTAATTTTTTTGAAAAAAAATAACTCTTTTCGAGTTATCCTTCATCAACTTCACTTAAAACATATAGTTGAAGGTTTAAATTACCATTATTTATTTCATCAGCGACTAAATCTTCATCAATCCAAATTCTTAAATTTTTCGTTGTACCAGTTGCTCCAGCATCTAAAGAACCTGTGTCGATGCGATAGTAAGTAGCACCATTTTCATTTATGGTATCTGGTATACTGGTTAGAATGGTTGAAGAAGTTCCGTCAGTAGAAATCTTTATACTACTTAACGGAATATTATTTCCGTTACCACCATAAATATAAAGAGAATAGGTAGCAGGTAGATTACTATCTGTATTTTCTACCGTATAACTAATTGGATTGGATGCTAAACCCTCTGCAGTTGTCATTGGTTCAGATAGTTGTAAAGCACTGATTCCTGATACCGTCAATTCCAAATTTCCAGCTGTTATTACTTGATCTTCCGTATTCCTACTTACGTTAAAAAATATAGCATAACTTACGCCAATTACAGCTACGATAACCAGTATAACTGCAATTGCAATTATTGTTGTTTGTTTTTTGATAATATCCTTTATCTTCATATACTATCACCATATTTTAATAATACCATAAATATAGGATAAAATACAAGATAAATTTGTCACTTTTTTAAAAATCTGTTAATTCTTCTAATTCGTAATAATATTTTATATTTTTATTTGATAAATTTGTATCTATTTTATACCCATTTCGACTTCCTTTTACAGTATTTGTTGCTAAGACATAAGCATAATTGCCATTTTCTTCTTTTGCTAGAAAATCCTTTAATTGATAATTTATGCCATTTATAGTAATTAATTCATTATTACAATCTTTATCTGCAATCAATAATACTTGATATTTTTTAGGAATTTGATAAGCATTATTTACAATAACATTGTCATAGCCATCTTTATTATTTAAAACCAACTCTAAATTTGTTTCAGCTTTAATTGTTTCTGCTAAACTAACATTTAATTTTTGGTTCAAATATTTCCATAAAGGTATGGATATTATTATAAATATAATTATGAATACTATTTCAATATAAGTATTTCTTATTTTTCTTTCAATCATTGTAAACCACCTGAATGGCTTATACTTTAACACTTTTTTATTTATTTGTCAAAAAAAATAAGCCGAAGCTTATTTTATAACAATATTTACGATTTTTCCTTTAATAACAATTACTTTTATTATTTCTTTTCCCTCAATATGTTTTAAAACATTTTCATTCGATAATGATTTATTTTTAATTTCTTCTTCACTATCCTCTTTTGAAATAACGATTTCGCCACGTAATTTACCATTTACTTGAACGCCAATGGTAATTTCTTGATCGATTGTTTTTTCTTCATCATATACTGGCCATGTTGATTCACAAATTGGAGCATAGCCAATCTTTTCATTTAATTCTTCTGTAATATGTGGTGCGATTGGATTTAAAAGAGTTAATAATACTTGATAATCTTTTTTTGTAATTGTCTCTTGTTCATCGTATTTATTTGCTAAAATCATCAGAGTTGATACTGCTGTATTATATCCTAAATGACTTAAATCATATTCTACCTTTTTAATACTTTTATTAATTAATACTTCAAGATTTTTAGAATATTCCTCTTTATCAACCACTTTATCCTTTAAACGAATAATTTTATCAATAAATCTTTTACATCCTCTTAAAGAATCAGTACTC
Organism: Bacilli bacterium; assembly: GCA_017888105.1. Lineage (GTDB taxonomy): Bacteria > Bacillota_I > Bacilli_A > RF39 > UBA660 > Caccenecus. The sequence goes on along the minus strand of JAGHGS010000080.1, from coordinate 1,392 downwards.
CATGGTGAGTCTTGTTCATAATCTCCCATAAACATTTCATATACACGTAGAGTGTCAGCTCCATATTCATGCACGATATCATCAGGATTAATTACATTTCCTTTTGATTTACTCATTTTTTGGTTATCGCTACCTAGAACCATACCATGACTTACACGAGTATCAATCATTTCTTTATTTGGAACTAAGCCAATATTATATAGGAATTGAACCCAAAATCTAGCATATAATAAGTGTCTTGCTGTATGTTCCATTCCGCCATTGTACCAGTTTACTTTGTTCCAATATTTCATATTTTCCATGCTTGCAAATTCATGATCGTTGTTAGGATCCATAAATCTTAGGAAATACCATGATGAACCAGCCCAGTTTGGCATCGTATCCGTTTCTCTTTTGGCAGGGCGCCCACACTTTGGACAAGTCGTATTTACCCAATCGGTAATTTTTGCTAGTGGAGATTCCCCATTATCGGTTGGTTCGTATTCTGCAACATCAGGAAGTAATAATGGCAAGTCGCTTTCATTCATTGGAACCCATCCACATGATTCACAATATATCATTGGAATTGGTTCTCCCCAGAATCTTTGTCTTGAGAAAATCCAATCACGCATTTTGTAATTTACTTTTTTCTTACCACATTTATGAATTTCTAAATATTCTAACATTTTATTGATCGCTTCTTCTTTATTTAAACCATTTAAGAAGTCGGAATTAATATGAATTCCATCTCCTTCCATAGCACCCGGATTCATTGCATATTCAAATGTTTTATAGTGAAGACCATCTTTTACTTCATTTAGAATCGTCTTTTTGTCTACCCATTCTACTGTGAATGTTTCATCCTCTTCTCTTTGCTCTTTTTCTACCTTATCACTTACTAATTTAAATAAGAATCCTGTTGACTCAATATTAAAATATTTATCTTTATTATAAGCATAATAATGGTGATTAATTTTAGGAAGTTCATGTATTAATTCAATATCTGTATATCCAGTTTCTTCCCTTATTTCTCTTTTGGCACATTCTAAAGCGGTTTCATTTTCTTGGATTGTTCCACCAATAAATAAACGTCCGCCTAACTCATGCCAATTAAGAGTTAAATATTTATTATTTTTTTCGTCATAAAGAATCGCAACAATACTATTTTTCTTGGTTTCATTTTCATGAGAATCACCTGTTACCTCTTCTAAAACTTGAATAATTGGAATATTAAATTTTTTGGCAAAATCATAGTCTCTTTCATCATGAGCTGGAACCGCCATAATGGCACCCGTTCCATAACTTGCTAGAACATAATCACTAATATAGATTGGAATTTTTTGGTTATTCACTGGATTTATGGCATAAGCTCCTGTAAATACTCCAGTTTTTTCTTTATTTAATTCCGTTCTT
>JAGHGS010000079.1 GCA_017888105.1 Bacilli bacterium | reverse complement strand
TAAAACATTAGAAAAAAATGGGGCAAGAAATTTAGGAATATTAAGAAGAATTGCATTAATGATATTAAAATTAGTACAAGTTTTTTATAATAAAAGTATGAAATTAATTATGTATGAATTATCTTTAAATTTTGAAAATGAAATAGAAAATATATTTAAATTATTAAAACCAGAATTAATAAATCAACTTAAAAACACATAAGTTTTAAAAACTCATGCGTTTATCCTGGCAAATTAGCACTTGATATTGACAAGTGCTAATTTTTATGCTATAATCTATTTCGTAATAGAAAGAAGGTGTTAATATGTATCCTAATATGGGGGAAGAAAACGAAAATGTTTTAGAAAAATATGGACGTGATATTACTGAAGCAGTAAAAAATAATAAGGTTGACCCAGTAATTGGTAGAGATGAAGAAATACGTAGTATTATTCGAGTTTTATCAAGAAAAACAAAGAATAATCCCGTTTTAATTGGTGAACCTGGTGTAGGTAAAACAGCAATTGTCGAAGGCCTTGCATCACGTATCGTAAAAGGGGATGTTCCAAGTACCCTAAAAGGAAAAAGAATCTGGTCACTTGATTTAGGTGCACTTATAGCAGGTGCTAAATATCGTGGTGAATTCGAGGAACGTCTAAAGAAAGTCCTAAAAGAAATTAGTGATTCGAATGGGGATATTATATTATTTATAGATGAAATACACATGATTGTCGGAGCTGGCGCTGAAGGTGCTATGGACGCTGGTAACATGTTAAAACCAATGCTTGCGCGTGGTGAAATTAGACTAATTGGTGCAACCACCTTAAATGAATATCGTAAATATATTGAAAAAGATGGTGCTCTAGAAAGACGTCTGCAAAAAATTCAAGTTAAAGAACCAAATGTTGAAGATACAATCACAATCCTTCGTGGTTTAAAAGAAAAATTTGAACTATTCCACAGCGTAAACATTAAAGATAGTGCTTTAATTAGCGCAGCTACGCTAAGTGACCGTTATATAACTGATAGATATCTACCAGATAAAGCAATTGATTTAGTAGATGAAGCCTGTGCTACGATAAAAATGCAAATGGCATCCGTTCCAACGGAACTCGATACCTTAACTCGTAAAATTATGAGTTTAGAAATTGAAAGAGAAGCAATTAAGAAAGAAAAAGATGAATTATCGAAAAGACGTAGAGAAGAATTAGATAATGAAATTGCCAGTCTAAAAGAAGAAGAGACGAAGATGCGTTCCAAATGGGAAGAAGAAAAGAGTTTAAATGATGATATTAACAAGAAAAAAGAAGAGTTAGATAGTGCTAGATTTAAACTTGAAACAGCTGAAAATAATTATGATTTAGAAACAGCAGCTCGTCTTCGTCATGGAGAAATTCCAAAACTTGAAACGGAACTAGAAACTTTAAGAAAAAAAATTGACTCACAAATGTTAAGTGATACGGTAACAGACGAAGATATTGCAAGAATCGTTGCGAAATGGACCAACATACCAGTGCAAAAGCTGGTAAGTGGAGAAAAAGAAAAACTACTTAATCTAGAGTCAAATCTAAAGAAAAGAGTAATTGGCCAAGATGAGGCAGTGTGTGTTGTCAGTGATGCAATTATAAGGGCTCGAAGTGGTATCAAAGATCCAAATCGACCAATCGGTTCATTTATATTTATGGGTCCAACTGGAGTAGGTAAAACCGAACTAGCGAAAGCCTTAGCATATGAACTATTTGATGATGAACGTCATATGGTAAGAATAGACTGTTCTGAATATATGGAAGCCTTTAATGTATCTAGACTTCTTGGAGCTCCTCCAGGATATGTTGGATATGATGAAGGCGGAGAACTAACAGAAGCGGTAAGACGTAATCCGTATAGTATTGTTTTATTTGATGAAATAGAAAAAGCTCATCCTGATGTATTTAACATATTACTTCAAATATTAGATGATGGTCGAATTACCGATAGTACTGGTAAACTAGTAGACTTTAAAAATACCATTATCATTATGACATCAAACTTAGGTAGTGAATATATATTAGATAATGAAGATAATAGTGAATCAAAAGTAATGGAAGCTCTAAAAAGAACATTCCGTCCAGAATTTATTAACCGTATTGATGAAATTGTTATCTTTAAATCATTAGGAAAAGATGTTGTTTATAGTATCCTTGATAAAATTATTCATGAAACAGAGAGAAGACTTAAAAATATCAACTTACATCTTGAACTTACCAAGAAAGCCAAAGATTATATCATTGAACACTCATATGAAGAGGCCTACGGTGCAAGACCAATTAAAAGATATGTTACTCACAATATTGAAACATTAATCGCGGATAAAATCATTAAAGACGAAATTAAATACAATGAAACGATTACGGTTGATGTAAAAGATGATAAATTAGTATTAAATTAACAAGTATCGTATGATGCTTGTTTTTTTAAAATACTAGATTTTAACTGAGTTATTTGATAAAATAATAATATAAAAATGTGGTGATAAAATGAATAAGATTGATGAAAAAAGTTTAGAGAATGCTAAAAGATTATTTACAAGTGGAGATATTAATAAAATTGAGGTAGGAACAGTAAAAGGATTACAACAGATACATAAATATCTATTTAATGATTTATATGACTTTGCAGGTATTATTAGAAAAGAAAATATTTCCAAAGGTAATTTTCGATTTGCTAATTCTTTGTATCTAGAAGATATATTAAAGAAAATTGAAACCATGAGTGAATCTAGTTTAGACGATATTATTGATAAATATGTCGAAATGAATATAGCACATCCCTTTTTAGAAGGAAATGGAAGAAGTACAAGAATTTGGTTAGATTTAATATTAAAGAAAAACTTAAATAAAATAGTTGATTGGGAAAAAATAGATAAGAAATTATACTTACAAGCGATGGAAAGAAGTCCGGTAAATACTTTAGAAATTAAAACGTTAATTGAAAATAATTTAACGGATGATTTAAGCTTAAACACTATATTCAAAGGAATAGAGACATCATATTATTATGAAACGGAAGATTAAATAGTCGAGAATAACTCCCGACTATTTTTGGCTTTTATAGAGAAATATGCTATAATTAAGACAGTTATGAGCAATTAGGGGGTTGCAAATAACGAAATTAAGCCCTTTTGGGTTTTTTATTTCAGAAAAATAAATGAAATAAAAAACAACGATTAATCTAATCATTTATCCTTTACAAAATAAGTATAATTTACTATAATGTTAATAGTCGCAAAATAAAAAGTAGGAGTTGAAAAGATGACGAAACGTTTAAAATGCGAGTTTGATAAATATGTGTGTGATATATTAGAAGATGAACATTTCTTAGAAACAAAAAAAGATTTACATCATGGAACCAGTAAATACGAACATTCTTTAAGAGTTGCTAAATTAAGTTATCGACTAGGGAAATTTTTTAAAGCTGATTTAAAAAGTGTATCAAGAGCAGGATTACTTCATGATTTCTTTTTTGGTACACGGAAAGATAGCCCAGAAAATTCTTATCTAAAGCATCCGGTTACTGCGTCAAATAATGCTAAAAAATATTTTAATGTAACAGACAAAGAAGCAGAAGCAATAAAAACTCATATGTTCCATCATGTTTTAATAAAAAAGATTTTTCCATTTGTGAATCGTCATGAAAAAGCAAGCATTAAAGAATTTAAGCCCAAAAGTAAAGAAGGATGGATTATATGTCTAGCGGATCTTTTAGTATCTTTAGTAGAATGTGAACGATTCCAATTTACATATGCTTTTAATGTCGCAGTCTTACTAGTATTTAATATTATTTTATTTAAAAATTAAGTGGTAACACCACTTTTTTTCTTTTGACGAAGAATAACTGCTATACTACAATATTTACTTACAAAAGAGGTGTATGTATGAATAACTATCAAGATTATTCTAGTATAAGATGGAATGGAGTTTCTAAACCATAAGATAAAATTAGCAAATATATACCGAAAAAGACAATAGAAAAAGTGCAAAATGATATGAACCTTATTTTTTTGCCCAAGAAACGAGGTCGTATCACTACCTAGATAAAAAGAGGTTGTTTGGAAATAATCATTTGTTTTTCCAACAGCTCTTTTATTCTATTCCAAAAAAACTCTACTTTACAGTTTTTTTGGAATAGAACATTGAAAAAGAAAAATAAATAATGTATAATAAATATATAGAAGGAGTAGATTATGGAAATAAAAAGAGATTATTACTTAAATAAACTAATCAATGCTGAAAATGATGGACTAATAAAAGTAGTAACAGGCATTCGCCGTTGTGGTAAATCATATTTATTAAATAATATTTTTTGCGCTTATCTTCTAAATAATGGTGTCTTAGAAGACCATATCATCAAAATAGCCTTAGATGATTCAGATAACGAAGAACTATTAGAGCCACAAAATTTAAGTAAGTATATAAAAGAAAAAATAATAGACAGTGCAATATACTATGTTATTTTAGATGAAATCCAATTAGTAAAGAATTTTGAAGGTGTATTAAATGGGTTACTCAGAATTCCTAATATTGATATATATGTAACTGGCAGCAATTCAAAATTTTTATCAACAGATATTATTACCGAATTTAGAGGCAGGGGAGAAGAAATAAGAATTTACCCACTTTCTTATTTGGAATTTATGTCTGCATATAATAAGGATAAGTTAGATGGTTGGCTAGAATATATTACTTATGGTGGATTACCACTAGTAGTTACTATGAATAGCGACGAAAGAAAAATGGACTATTTAAAAGACCAACAAAAAAATGTTTATATAAATGATGTTTTGGAAAAAAATAACATAAAAAATGACGATAAATTAACAACTTTAATTGAAATAATATCTTCAAGTATTGGTTCTTTATCAAATCCAAAGAAACTTTCAGACACTTTTAAATCAAGTGCCGGAATAAATATAGACCCAAAAACAATTAGTACATATCTGAAATATTTAGAAGAAGCATTTCTGATTGAAAAAGCAGAAAGATATGATGTAAAAGGCAAAAAATATATGAGTACCCCATATAAGTTCTACTTTAGCGATTTAGGTTTACGCAATTCATTTATCAATTTCCGTCAAAATGAAGAGACTCATATTATGGAAAATGTCATCTATTTAGAATTAAAAAGAAGAGGATATCATGTTGATGTTGGTGTAATAGAAACAAAGGAAAAAAAGAACAATAAAATTACCTATAAGCAACTAGAAGTAGATTTTATTGCAAACAAAGGAAATAACAAAATCTATATTCAATCAGCATTTAATATGGAAAATGATGATAAACGAATGCAAGAAGAAAGACCGCTACTTAAAATTAATGATTCTTTTAAGAAAATAATAATTGTGAAAGATTACATAAAAAGAACTAGGAATGAAGATGGAATTATTATTATGAGCATATTTGACTTTTTATTAGATCAGGATAGTTTGAATTATTAAAAAATACTATTCTAAAAAGTGGTTCGCCACTTTTTTCTTTTGACAACGAATAACTGCTATACTATAATATTTCTTACAAAGAGGTGTATGTATGAACAGTTTAATGATGCCCAGTGATAGAGAAAGTTTAAAACACTTATCGCTTACTCGTGTAGAAAGATATAATAAATATTATCGCATAAATGACGTTGAAAAAGAGCGAATGGGTGATTTTATTGTTGAAAAAAACAGTGAAACTGGTGAAAATAAATTAATAGGTTATATGAGAAAAGACCGGGAAATAGTAATACCGGAAGGAGTAACTACAATAGGAAAGAACGTTTTTGCTGGTTACGGTTTAAAAAAAGTAACATTTCCTAGCTCGCTAAAAATAATAGAAGCTGATGCTTTTCTCCTAAATAACTTAACTTCTCTTCATTTTAATAGTCCGGTAACAATATGCGAATTTGCTTTTAGAAGCAATAGTATTGAAGAAATAACCGGACCGATTAAAAACTTGAATATAACCGCTTTAAGTGATAATCCAATTATGACAAAGGACATCACTTTTCAGGAAGGCTTAGAAGAGATTAATGCTCTTTGCAGTACATTTATAGATGACTCCGACAAAAAATTTACCGGAACTATTACTTTACCAAGCACTATAAAAAAGATTAATGCTAACCTACCTCGTGCCACATTAATAAATCACGCCATATTAATAAATCCTTCTATGTCTCTATTAATGTCTCTAAATTATTACCATTTTAATAAATTAGAAGTTAAAATGACTTTTTATGCCCCAGAAATTACGCAATTAATAGAAATGATATCCTACCCCATCATTTATGAACCAGGATATCATATAGAAAGTCTAAAAACCAATGCCGAATTATGGGATATAGTAAATGAAATTATAAATTTAAATGCTAAAATAAACCCTTATTTTGAAGATAAAATATTTAAACAATTAGGAGATATAAATCAAGAATATGAGCGTATTAATAGTTATAAGCCTAAATATCATGAAAATTTTTCTTTATCGTGTACGCCTAACATTTTTGGTAAAACCCTAGAAGTAAAAGAAAAACTAAGAAAAATAAAAGAAGAATTACAAGAACAAGCCAAAATAAAAGAAACAATAGCTAAAATAGAGGAAATGATTGCTATTTTAGAAAATCCATTCCAAGATAAATATTTAATTCCTGATAACATGAAATCTATCTTAAATTATTTACAAATAATAAATGATAAACGATTAAAAAAGAAAATAATAAAGGAATTAAATGATTTTATTGACAATTTAAAGAAAAATGCCGACAATCCTTTATTAAGAAAGCAATATAGCCTTGATAATGCTTATCAAATTCTTACTAAGTATAACCAAAAATTTCAAGCCATAAAACCATATCATGAATTGCTCATGTTTTTAACAAATCAAATCGAAAGTATTAAAGAAGAATTAGAAAAATGTCATCCCAGAATTAAAGAAAAATTAATGAATGAGACCCAATGCTTATTAAAATTAAAAGAGCACATCGAAAAACTAATAAAATCGTATATGCTTGATGACCTAATCATATTAGATGATATCTTTGATTTAAAAAGAAAGTTAGCAAGCTCTTTAAATATATTTTTATTAAAATGTGAGGAATATGAAGAATATACATCTCTAATAAATATAACCAAAAACTATCCAACCTATGAAGAAAAAGAAATACAAGTTAAAACGATTCCTACAATTAATGAAGTATTAGAACAAATTTATACTTTAATAGATTTATATGATATTGATACACATACTAAAAAAGAGGTAGAACAAGAAATTGCTTTAGTGATGCTTTACTGGCAAGAAAAAATATTTCAAAACAAGTTTTGTTATCCTGATAAAAAATCTTATATTGGTAAAATAAATGTCAGTGATAGATTAAAATTTGAACTAGGAATATTAAAAGATTTATATAAAATAATCTTTAATTTAAATAATTATATAGAAAACCTATCTTTTTATAAATCCCTAACTAGATAAAAACTTCACCCTAAAAAGTGAAGTCTTTTTTATCGAAAATATATAAATATAAACACTGCTAAACAAACACAATAAATACTAAATTTCCATAAGTTACCACGTTTAACAATTTCGCTTAACCAACGGTAGGAAAAATAAGTAACAATACCAGCAGCAATCATCCCTAAAAGATAAGGAATCGCAACCGTTGCTAAATTTCCAGCCTCTACAATATCTTTTACTCCTAAAATCATTGTTCCAACACTAATAGGGAAATACAAAATAAAAGTATATTTTAGGGCAGTACTTCGACTCATTCCAACAAGCAAACATAAAACAAGAGTAGTACCACTTCGACTAATACCAGGGAAAAGTGCAATTATTTGGAATATTCCAATTATTAAAGCATCTTTAAGAGTAATATCATAATCATCCTTTTTTCCATTTTTATTTTTAACAAGAAGTAACATAAAAGCTGTAAATAAAAAGGCAACACCTAAGAACATAATATTTTGAAGTTTATTTTCAATAAAATCTTTAAGTAAAATTCCTGCAATCCCAATTGGAATCGTTGATACAATAATGAAAAGACAATATTTAAACTTCTTTTTATATTTTTCTCTCGTATCTTTCTTAAATATATAAGAGAAGAAAGCAGTTAATAATTCCCAAACTTCTTTTCTAAAAATAAATAGAATGGCTAAAAACGAACCAAAATTAGCAATAATTTCAAAATTTAAATCATTAAACATTTCCGAATTAAAAATGTTTTTAAAAAGAAATATATGACCACTTGAAGATACTGGTATTGGCTCTGTAAAACCCTGAATAATACCCAAAATAATATAAATTAAATAATCCATGTTAATCACCTACTTAATTATATAATATTTTTTAAATTTAAGAAATAAAATTATAAGGGTGAATACAATGTTTCGCATATTACTTTACATAACAGGAATTATTTTGACAAGTATAGGATTTTTTTTCTTAATTATTTATTTAAACTTATTAACAATAGGGTATAGTTTTCCATTTTTTGTTAAATTTATAAGTAGAAGACTAGAAGTATGGTTAATTTTTATTGGCATAATATGTATCATTATATCATTAGAAAGGTGGATAAAAAATGAACTATTACTACGACATCATCTTAAATTGGAATGAAGAGAATGCTTATGAATTTTATGAATGGAACGATTTTGATTACTTAGAATTAATTAAAAAAATACCTTTAATCAAAGTAAAACATAAAACATTTCTAGATTTAACAGAAAACATAGTAAAAGTAGATTCTGATTTTCTAGAATTAATCAAAGAAAAAACATTAGTCAGTGATCGTAAAAACTTTAAAAAAATTGAGTATGCTTGTCTTTTTACTGATACAAAAAATGCGATCGCTATAGAATTTAATGAAGAAGGCGTAAGTATTAGTAGAAGTAAACTTTTAGTCGATGATGAATTAAATGTTTTAGAAGTAATTTATGGCATAAAAGAGACTAATATAAATATGGAAGCAATAAGAAAAATAAAGATAGATAATACTTTAAGACAAATAAAAGAAGCACAAAAATTAATTTTAATGGAAATAAATAATTTATATCAAAAAAAAGAAATCGACAAATTAAGATATCTATATTATGAATATAAAAAAGAAAATATTGATGATATAAATTACATTTATGAAAGTATTAAAAATGATTTAAAAAAAGACTTTAATGAAGATATTTTAAAACTATATTACATAATTAAAATATCTTATCATAAAGTTTAATAACTTTTTACTTATAAAGACAATTGTGCTATAATAGTCCGGAAGGACGGTGTATTATGAATTTACCAGATTTAAATCAAGCACGAATGAGAACCGATAAAAAAGTAGAGTTTATAGATGCAAAGAATATAAAAAGTGATAAATTTGAAAATAAAAAATATTTTATTAGAACCTATGGATGTCAAATGAACGTTCATGATTCAGAAGAGATAAAAGGAATATTAGAAAATTTAGGATTTAAAGAAACAGAAAATTTAGTAGAAACAGATCTTGTTGTTTTAAATACTTGTGCAATCCGTGAAAATGCTCATGATAAAGTTTTTGGATTTTTAGGAAGATTAAAACATTTAAAAAAAGAAAATCCCGATTTAATCATATGCATAGGTGGATGTATGCCTCAAGAAAGTAGTGTTGCAAATATATTAAAAGAAAAATATCCATTTGTTAATATTGTATTTGGTACTCATAATATTAATGATTTAGGAAGTATGATTTTAAAAGAAAGTAAAAAGCAACAAATTGAAGTTTATTCTATAGAAGGAAACGTTTATGAACATATGGATTACATCAGAGATTCAAAAATTACAGCTTGGGTAAACATTATGTACGGTTGTGATAAATTTTGTACGTATTGTATTGTTCCATTTACAAGAGGAAAGCAAAGAAGTCGTAAAATGGAAGAGATAATTAAAGAAGTAGAAGATTTAAAAAAAGAAGGATATATAGAAGTAACTCTCTTAGGTCAAAATGTGAATGCTTATGGTAAAGATTTAGAATATGGATATGATTTTGCTACTTTACTAGAAAATGTTGCCAAAACAGGAATTCAAAGAATTCGTTTTGTAACTAGTCATCCTTGGGATTTTACCGATGAAATGATTGATATAATTGCCAAAAACGATAATATTATGCCATACATTCATTTACCACTTCAAAGTGGAAGTTCCAAAATTTTAAAATTAATGGGCAGAAGATATACGAAAGATGAATATATTACGCTTTATAATAAAATCAAAGAAAAAGTTCCCGGTGTAAGTATAACAACTGATATTATAGTAGGTTTTCCAAATGAAACGGAAGAAGATTTTGAAGAAACATTAGAAGTAGTAAACAAATGTAAATTTGACGGTGCCTTTACATTTATATATTCTCCCAGAGAGGGAACACCAGCATCAAAAATAAAAGATTCTATTTCTTTAGAAGTAAAAGAAAAACGATTACATAAATTAAACGAATTAATAAATTCTTATAGTTTAGAGCATAATAAAGAATATGTTGATAAAATCGAAGAAGTATTGATATTAGGAGCTAGTGAAAAAGGTGAAAATAAAGTATATGGTTATACAAAAACAATGAAGCTAGTGAATGTATCAAATGCCCAACATGATATAGGGAAATTAATTCCCGTTCATATTACGGATGCAAAAAGCTTTAGTTTAGATGGAGAAAAAGTAATATTTGTAAAAAATTAATCAAAAAGTACTTGTGAGAATGATAAAAATATCTTATAATTATAAATAGTAAAATAGGTGATAATATGAGAAGTGGTTATAAAATAACTTTAGGTGTATTAACAATAATGATTTTAGTAACAATTACGATTGGAACAAGTTATTCTTACTATTCTATTGCAAGTACTCAAGAAGACCCAAATGAACTTACAACAACTTGTTTTAATGTATCTTATACAGAAGGAACAAATGGTTCAATTAATTTACCAGCAACTTATCCAATGAGTGAGAGTAGTGCTTTAGCAAACTTAAAACCTTATGAGTTTACAATTACCAATACTTGTACAAGTGAGAATGCAACGAATCCGATCAATTATGTAGTTACTCTAAATACGATAACAGGAAATTTACCAACCTTAGATTTGTCTAAATTAAGATATAAATTGAATGAAACGAGTCCATCTGTAGTAGAAGGAACGAGTGGATTACTTGGAAGTGCAACTCCATACACTTTCGGAGAAACTTTGAAAGAAACTTATGGTATTGACAGTAGTTATAATCTTGCAAGTGGTACTTTGGCTCCAGGTGAATCAAAAACTTACAACTTATATTTATGGATCGATGAAAGTGCTGGAAATGATACAATGAATCAATCCTTTACTGGTCGTGTTCTAGTATATAGTTATATGTAGACTTCCAAAAACGGAAGTTTTTTTAAATTTAATACTTGTGAGAATGATAAAAATACTATATAATGTATTATAGCGAGATAGTGGTGATAAAATTGAACAACAAAAAATATATTGTATTACTTATATCTTCCATTCTAATAGTAGTTGTTGCAACAATCAGTGTTACTTATGCATATTTATCTTTTAGTAGCGCACAAGAGGGAACAAATACATTATCGACAGGATGTTACAATGTTAATTTTGTCGATAGCAATTCAATTAGTATTACAAGTTATCCAATGAGTAGTGCAACAGCCTTTAGAACAATAACGCCATATACATTTACAATTACAAATACTTGTGAAACCCCATCAAATTATCAAGTTATTTTAAATGTTTTAAATTCATCAAGTACCAACCTATTACCATATATCAATTATTCATTAGATGGATCCACAGTAAACAAACTTTCTGATCAAACTTCTATAACTCCACCAAGTGATGTCTCATCATCTAATGTATTAGCATCTTATGTATTAGATACTGGAGCTTTATCTACGATAAATGAGGCTCGAACTTACAATTTACATTTATGGATTGATGAATCGGCAGGAAATGATATTATGGGAAGCACATTTCAAGCAGAAGTTGTAGTGTATAATACGGCAGGGTAAGGAATTACCTTTTTTTAATTCTTAAAATATGTTAAAATAGAATTGAAAAGCTGGAGGTAGTATGAAAAAAAATATTAATGAATTTAAAAAGTTTATTGCTAGAGGAAATGTTATTGATTTAGCAGTCGGTGTAATTATCGGTGGAGCTTTTTCATCAATTGTAACTAGTCTAGTAAATAATATATTAACGCCAATATTAGGCTTAGTTTTAGGAGGAGTAGATTTTTCTAATTTATCAATTACTTTTAAAGATACAACAATTGAATATGGTGCCTTTATTCAAAGTATCATTGATTTTTTAATTATCGCTATTTGTATTTTTACGATTATTAAATTTATCAATAAAATAACTCACATTAAAAAGAAAGAAGAAGAAAAGGAAAAACCAAAGAAAAGTGATGAAGTATTATTATTAGAAGAAATTAGAGATTTATTAAAAGAAAAGAAGGATGAAGCATGATTTTAGCAATCGTTGGACCAACAGGGGTAGGAAAAACGAGACTAAGTATTGAACTAGCCAAAAAATATAATGCAATTATTATTAATTGTGATGCCATGCAAGTATATAAAAGAATGAACATAGGAACCGCTAAGATAAAGGAAAAAGAAAAGGAAGGAATTCCTCATTATTTATTTGATATAAAAGACGTAAATGAAAACTATACAGTTTATGATTATCAACTAGATGCAAGACATTTATTAGAAAAGTACAAAGATAAAAATATTATTTTTGTTGGAGGGTCTGGACTTTATTTAAAAGCTACGTTATATAGCTATGAACTAAAAAAAGAAGAAAAAACAACAAATAATTATGAAGAACTAAGTAATGATGAATTGTACAATCTTGCTTTAAAAAAAGATCCAAACATGAACATTCATAAGAATAATCGCAAACGATTAGTAAGATTTCTAAACAAAGAAAGTACGGATATACCAGCATCAAAACCGATATATGATGCCATTTATATTGGCCTTACCTGTGATAGAAACATCTTATATGAACGAATTAATAATCGGGTGGATGAAATGCTTAGGGAAGGCTTAATTGACGAAGTAAAAGAATTTTATGAAAAAAAAATAAACTCGAAAGCATTATCAACAGCAATTGGATATAAAGAATTATACAAGTATTTTGATGGTGAAATAACACTAGATGAAGCAAAGGATTTAATTAAAAAGAATTCAAGGCATTATGCCAAAAGACAATATACATGGTTTAATAATCAAATGGACATTGCTTGGTTTAATGTAGATTTTAATAACTTTAATAATACAATTAAAGAAGTAGAGAAATATATTTCAAATGTAAAGTAATAAAATTAAATAGGTGATAATATTGAATAAAATAATTAAAAATATATTAACAAAAATAGAGTCTGAAGGATATGAAGCATATGTAGTAGGAGGATATGTAAGAGACTTACTCGCCGGTATTTTTTCTTATGACATTGATATTTGTACCAATGCAACTCCAAAAGAATTATTATCTATTTTTCCAAATTCTTCTTCAAAAAATTTAGGTGGAATTGAATTTAAAGTAAAAGAATATCATATAGAAATAACTACTTATCGAGAAGAAATAAAATATAAAAATCGCAAACCAGTAGAATTTAATTATATTAATAATTTAGTTCTAGACTTACAAAGAAGAGATTTTACTATCAATGCAATATGTATGAATAGTAAAGGTGAAATTATCGATTTAGTAGGTGGAATAGATGATTTAAGTGCGTTAAAAATCAAAATGATTGGTGATCCGTCTTTAAAAATAAAAGAAGATCCTCTACGAATCCTTAGAGGAGTACGTATAGCAACACTTCTAAATTTTAATTTAGAAACAAACCTTTACAAAGAAATAAAAGCGAATAACAAATTAATTTTAACATTATCCAACACTAGAATAAAAGAAGAATTAGATAAAATATTATTATCCAAAAATGTAAAAAAAGGATTAAATTTATTAAATGACTTAGGTATATTAAATTTATTAGAAGTAAGTAATTGGGAAGAAATTATACCAGTAAAAAATCTTGAAGGAATGTATGCTCAATTTAAAATAAATTATGATTTACCATTTACAAAAGTAGAAAAAAATAATATTATTGCAATTCGAAGAATCATAAACAGTGGTACAATTGATAAACAAACTCTATATAATTATGGGCTATATTTATCATTAGTCGCTGGAGAAATACTTGGAATAGATAAAAAAAGAATTAATAAAATATATAAAGATTTACCAATTCATGATAAAAAAGACATCAATATTAAAGCAAGTGATATTGTTGAGTCTCTAAAAATAGATTATTCTAAAAAGGTAGGAATCATCTTAAAAGATATTGAAACTTCAATAATTAATGGTAAAATAAGAAATAAAACAAGTGATATTATAAAATATATTAAAGAACATAAAAGCGAGTGGATAAAATGAATATCGAGTATTTTAAATGTCAAAAATATATAACAAATAGTTTATTTATAAAAAAAGCACTATCTTTAAAATTATCTTTAGAGGAATTTTTAATGCTTACTTATTTTGATAATGATTATAATAATTATTTAAACATGGATGAATTAAGTAAGAATATTGGAATATCCTCCGAGAAAGCCTATGAAATTTTCACAAGTCTTTTATCAAAAAAACTAATTGATATTAAAACTGAAAAAGATATTGAAGGAAGATTAATTGAAAAAGTAAATTTGGATAATTTTTATAAGATGATTTTAGAAGAAGAAATAAAAACAGAAAAACAGGAAAAGAAAAATGATATATATGAAGAATTTGAAACAGAATTTGCTCGTCCAATTACCAGTATGGAATATGAGATTATCAACGCTTGGCTAGAACATAACTATAGTGAGGAACTAATTATTGGAGCTTTAAAAGAAGCTGTTTATAATGGAGTTCGCAACTTACGATATATTGATAAAATACTATATGAATGGAATAAAAAAGGATTTAAAACAATGAATGATGTAAACAATCATTTAGAAAAAAGAGAAATAAGAGAAAAGGAGGATAGTGAGTTATTTGACTATAACTGGTTAGATGATGAAGAGTGAAGAAGTAATTAACATATTAAATGAGTATTATCCTGATGCGAGATGTGAACTGAATTACACCAAAGATTATGAACTTTTAATTGCAACTGTTTTAAGTGCTCAATGTACGGATAAAAGAGTAAACATGGTAACAAGTATTTTATTTAATAAATATGATTTAGAAGCTTTAAAAGATGCTGATATAAAAGAGATTGAAAATATTATTCGACCATGTGGTTCTCATACAAAAAAAGCAAAATATATAAAGACGATTGCTACAAGATTAATAGAAGATTGGAATGGAATAGTACCAAATGATAGAGAATATCTAGAAAGTCTACCAGGAGTAGGAAGAAAAACATGTAATGTAGTATTATCAAATATTTATGATATTCCTGCAATTGCAGTAGATACTCATGTAGCTAGAGTGTCAATTAGGTTAGGATTTGCAAAAGAGGGGGATGATGTATCAATAATTGAACAAAAATTAATGAAAAAGTTTCCTAAAAATAAATGGAGTAGACTGCATCACCAACTAGTATTATTTGGACGTTATAATTGTACAGCCAGAAATCCTAAATGTAGCGAATGCTTATTTAAAGAGAAGTGCAAGTATTATAAAAAAATTACTCGTTAAGGAGTAACTTTTATTGTGATTTAATATCTTGATTTTCAAGTAGATCTTTAAATTCTTCTGCTGTAAAAATACCCTGAGTAGTAGCAAGACTACCATCTTTAAAATAAAGAATAATAGGAACTTCGGAAATAATACTAGCATTAATTCCTAGTTCTTGGGCAACATCTTCTTTATAATTTTTATTAGTATCTTTAAAATCTGTAACATTTAAGAAATAAAAATTATTTTGCAATTGATATTCATCAATAAGAGGCTTTAATTCTTTTTCTAAATTAAAAACATCTTCTTCACCAGTATAACTAATATATAAGAAATAATAATTTGGAGTTTCGCTTAATACGGATTGAATCTCATTAATATCATTCATTTCCAAACTAATTGTATTTGTACTAATTAAAT
The DNA here is from genome assembly GCA_017888105.1 of Bacilli bacterium. Lineage (GTDB taxonomy): Bacteria > Bacillota_I > Bacilli_A > RF39 > UBA660 > Caccenecus. Next base: position 13,412 of record JAGHGS010000079.1, on the reverse strand, counting down.
AGCTATTTAAATATTTTTCTTGTTCCCGAACGGTGTGCCATTTATAAAAGTATAAGGCAAGAAAAATTATGGCTAAAATAATACAAAGTCCTACAAAATATATTTTTACATTTTGATTTTTATACTTTATTTTCGTACTTGCCATAACATCCCTCCAACAATACTATTTTATCATATAATAATCTTATTTGTAAATGCTAATTTTATTCAGATTTAGTAATGAAATAATAAAAAGAAAACAATAAACTTTCGGAAGAACCAAATTTTCTATTTCTTTTTATCTTCTTTAAAACTGGAGATTCGTAAATTATCCAATGCAAATTCAATACATTCATTAATTAGACGATTAATAGACATATTATTATTTTTAGCTAACTCTTCAATTTGATGAATAGTTGAAAGCTTCATTCTAACGGTTTTTAAAACAGTTTTTTCATCTGCCATATTGGGAAGTTTAAACTCTTTCATAACTCCTCCTTTACATTAAAATTATAAATAAATGTATTACAATTAGTAAGTTACACAATTTGTGACACAATATACTAAAAATATGTTATAATGGATAATAGAAAGGAGTTTGTAGTGAATATGGCATTGCTTAATTGTAAGAATTGTAATAATGAAATTCCAGAAGGAACTGATATTTGTCCCCATTGTGGTTATAAACAAACCAATACTGAGCCCAAGAAACCACTTACAAAATCAACAGGAATTGTAATTTTAATAGTAGCAATAGGAATTATATTAGGTATTGTTTTATATAGTAATTCCAAACAAAAACAAGAACAAGAATACTATGATAATCTACCAATCAAAGTAAATATATCAATGACTTCATATTATGGAACAATTGAATACATTCTTTATGAATTAGGATTAGATTTTGATTTAGTTACAATGGGAGCCAATTGTTATACTGGAGTACAAAGAAATGAATTTGAAACAGAAAAATACGGATTATTACATACCGAATTTAGATATTGCAAAAGCAATGAAACTATAGTTTTCAGAGTTTATAATGACGAAGATGATCAACCACTAAGAGATCCTAAACCAGGAGAATTACCTGAATTTGATAAATATGGTCGCAGAGTAGAAAACAGTAGTAATAGTTTATAAGGATTACTTTATTGTAATCTTTTTTCTTGAACTAAAAAAGCTTTGCATCAAACAAAGCTTATTCATTTTTATCTTCTAATTTTACTAAAACCTCTCTTGGTTTCGAACCATTAGGAGGACCTACAATTCCCCGTTCTTCTAGTAAATCAACAACTCTAGCTGCTCTATTATATCCAAGTCTAAATCTTCTTTGAAGTAAACTTGTACTCACTTTACCAGTTTGAATAGCAAATTCTACTATTTCATTATACAAAGGGTCATCATACTCTTCAACTTCTCCAGGAGAACCATGAATACCACTTCCTGTAGCATCCAAGTTTTGCATCTCTTCACTATAATGAGCAACTTGTTCTTTACATACATAGTCAATAATTCTTTTAATTTCATCATCACTAATAAAACATCCTTGAATACGAATAGGAACATTTTCACCCATAGGTAAATACAACATATCACCTTTACCTAAGAGTTTTTCAGCACCACTCATATCAAGTATAGTTCTAGAATCGATGTTAGATGCAACAGCAAAAGCAATACGAGAAGGAATATTTGCTTTAACAACACCAGTAATAACATCCGTAGATGGTCTTTGTGTTGCAACGATTAAATGGATTCCGGCAGCTCTTGCCATTTGTGTAATTCTCATGATAGAATCTTCTACCTCTTTTGATGCAACAAGCATTAAATCAGCAAGTTCATCGATAATAGCAACAATATAAGGCATTTTTGGGATATTAGTATTATTACTTTTATTTTCCTTCATAACCCAATCGTTATACCCACCAATATTTTTAACATTTTTTTCACTAAACAAATCATAACGTTTATCCATTTCGCTAACCAACTTTTGAAGAGCAATACTAGCTTTTTTAGGATCGCTTACAACAGGACAAAGTAGGTGAGGAACACCATTATAGTTTGATAATTCTACTTTTTTAGGATCCACTAACATAAGTTTTACTTCATCCGGTTTATAACGCATAAGGATAGAACATATCATGGTATTTGTACAAACCGATTTACCAGAACCAGTAGATCCAGCGATTAGAAGGTGAGGCATTTTTGATAAATCAGCAAGTTGAGGACGTCCCATAATATCTTTTCCAAGCGCAACTACAATTTTAGCATCACTCATCGCCTTAGATTCATGAGCTAAAACTTCTTTAAATTTAACAGCACTGATACTTGGATTAGGTATCTCTATTCCAATCGTACTTTTTCCAGGAATCGGAGCTTGAATACGAACATCTTTGGCAGCAAGTGCTAAAGCAATTTCTTTATTAATACCAACAATTCTAGAAACTTTTGTACCACTAGGAACTTTCACCTCATATTGTGTTACCGCAGGACCAATATGAATTTCAACAACCTGACCATTGATTTGGAAGTCTTTTAATACTCGTTCCAAATTTTCTTTATTACTACGGATATAATTATTAGAAGCAGATGTTTTCTTAGGAGGAGTAACATCATCTAATAAGGATAAAGGAGGTAAAGTATAATTGCTATTTGCTTCATATATGCTTTCCTTATTTGTCTCTAAATTTTCCTTTTGAGGTTCTTTCATTGTTTTTAATTCTTCCATACTAGTAATGATAATTTTATCATTTTTCTTTTCCTCAAATTCTTGATCTTCTTCATATTGATATACTTCTTCTTTTTGAGGTTTTTCTTTTGGAGTAGTATTTTTAAGTTTACTAAAGAATGATTTTATCTTATTTAAAATATCAACAAAAGTAATATTAAAGAATAAAATAAATCCAAATAAGGTTAAAATAATACAAACAATTTTCGTACCAGTGAGTCCAAATAAACTTGATAAACCAACTGAAAATATAGCTCCAATAACACCTCCGCCAATCTCAATCGAAGTATCTCCACTCGTAAATAAAGCAGTATTACTTCCTATAGTGGAAATTCGTTCCATATACTGATCAATAGTGGATTGAAAAATATCTCCAGCCCCATTACATTTCTCAATAAATCCAAAATGACTTGCAACTAATACAACAATAATTAAAACATATAATCCAACCAATTTTTGACTAAAAAATTTCGGCAAACATCTTTTAATTAACATATAAATACCTAATATTAATACAAATATTAAAAGAAAAATCCAAGCCCAACCACCAACCAAAAACATCGCAAATTTCTTTATAATTGAACCTACTGGACCAAATCCAAATCCAATAATTCCAATTAATATTAAAATAAGACCTGTAAGTTCAGCACTAAAGCCTACTTTTTCTGTTTCATCCTTTTTTGTTTTTTTCTTCTTTGCCATCTTACTTCACCATAATAATTATAACTTACTCTTGGTTTGAATGCAAATAATTTATTGTAAATAGACATGTTTTATGATAGAATACTAGACAAATTGAAAAGAGGAAACTTAATGAAAAATGTTGAAATGTTTTTTAATGTATTAGCAAAGATGAATAATTTAGAAGCTAAAAAAAATCAAAATAAAATAAGGAAGACAAGTATATTTATTTTTAAAAGTGGAGTAGGATACAGCATTTATTTTGGAATTTCTAATGATTTACCAAAAAATATATCTAAAATAGCCAAATCGAGTGAACAAGAATTTACGAAAGAAAATTATAAAAAGGCCTTTTTACCAAATACCGGTATCTTTTTAGGAACTGTAAGTGAGCAAGAATTGAATTACATTCTATTTGTCTTTAATAAAAAATATAGCGTAACTACCGGACCTTTTATAAGTGATGATGATAGAGTAACTAGTTTTCATACAAGCCCCGAAACTTCTACCTATGCAAGTATCAGTATATCGGAAGAAAATGCACTCCAAGCGATGAATGAACATATTAGAGGAACAAAAGATAATTATTTTAAACTTAATACAATGACAGATAAAGATAGAAGAGAAACAGTTAATATGAGCGAAATAGTTAGCCCTCAAGATTATATAACAATGTTAGATATGATTAAATATACTAAAGTTGAAAACTATTTGAGAAAAGCATATTCTCTTTCATATCTAGAGTTTATGGAATATGCTTTAAAAAGAAGAAACACATTTAGTTCAAATATACTTGGAAACAATTTTAAGGAATTTGTTACAGCGGAAGAATTTTTAAGGAGATAATGATGTTTCGAGTAGATAAAAATAAAACGGTATATATGATAAATAATAAAGTAATGGGAGAAGTAGATTATCCTTATATAAATGATAATACTGTAAACATTACACATACTTTTGTAGACCAATCTTTAAGAGGGCAAGGTATTGCGGATAAAATGATGAATGAAGTTTTTAAGTATTTGCGTAAAAATAACATACAAGTAAAATGCACTTGCTCTTATGCGATATCTTGGCTAGAAAAACACTCGGAATATCATGATTTAAAAGTTGATTAACAGAGTATTTTATGCTATAAAGAATACACATATGTAATTGATTTATATATAATAAAAAAAGTGGGGAATCTAGCCATATAAATTGGAACTTAAAAAAATAGGTTAGAGATAGAACTCTAATCTTTTCATTTTGCTATTTTTATAGTAAAATATTATCAATAAGAAGAAAGCAAGGTGCTATGAAATGGGATTATTTGATAAATTTAAGAAAGTTTTTGCTAAAAAAGAAGAAAACAAAGAAGATGTAGAAATATATGAAAAAGGACTCGAAAAAACCAGAAAAGAATTTGTAAATGAACTAAGCATATTAGGTCATAAATATACGAAAGTTAGTGATGAATATTTTGATGAATTAGAAAGTATTTTAATTATGGCGGATATTGGTGTAAATACGGTAATGGATTTCATTGATAGATTAAAGTCAAGAGTAAAAAAAGAAAATATTACTGACACCAAATATTTACAAGAAGTAATTGTGGATGAACTATTTATCATTTATGTTAGTGGGGAATCTTTAAGTGATAAGATTAACATGAATCCAAACGGACCAACGGTTATTTTAATGGTTGGTGTAAATGGGGTTGGGAAGACTACGACGATTGCAAAACTTGCCTATAAATATAAGAAAGAAGGCAAAAGCATCATGATGATTGCTGGTGATACCTTTAGAGCAGGAGCCGTACCCCAATTAAAAGAATGGGCAGAAAAAACAGGATCACTTTTTTATGGAAAAGAAAACGCTGATCCAGCTGGTGTAATTTATGATGGGCTTGTAAAAGCCAAAGAAGAGAATGTTGATATTGTTTTCGTTGATACCGCAGGTCGTCTTCAAAATAAAGTAAACTTAATGAAAGAACTCGAAAAAATAAATAAAGTAATTGCTACCCATATCGAAGGAGCACCCCAAGAAACATTACTTGTAATTGATGCTTCAACGGGTCAAAATGGAATTCTTCAAGCAGAAGCTTTCAAAGAAATTACCAACATTACTGGAATTGTTTTAACGAAACTTGATGGAACAGCTAAGGGTGGTATTGTTCTTGCCATTAAAGAAAGTGTAAACATTCCTGTTAAATTTATTGGCTTAGGTGAAAAAATGGAAGATTTAAAACCATTTGATATTGAAAATTATATTTATGGATTATTTAAGGATATGATTGATGATGGAAAATAGAGAATACTTAAATTCTTTATTTGATATTTATAAAGAATTATTAACAATGAAAGAACAGCAAGCATTTAGTGAACATTACATTGAAGATTTATCCATGCAAGAAATAGCAGACAATCTAAATGTATCAAAAAGCAATATAGGAATGATTGTTAAAAGAGCAGAACAAAAACTAATAGATTATGAAACTAAATTACATATATTAGAAAAAAATAATAAAATTAAAGAAGCTTTATTAAAAAAAGAGTACAAGCTAATTGAAAAAATAATAGATAATTAAATAATAAACTTAAATTGTAAAACAAATGTCAATTGTATATGTACTAAAAATATGTTATATTAAATCCGTAAGTGTTATTCACTAAGTGGATAACGCCTGCAACAAGTGCAAACGCTATGCCTTAGGCTAGCGTCTTTTTTCATGATTATCTTTTTGGATAAGCATGATTATTATAATAAGCAATAAAGTCATATTACTCATTTGCATCCCCTCCTACTTTCGTAAAAACCCCCTGAATACTCAGTAGTTTAAACTACTAATAAAAAAGAAAGCAGGCGCTACCACCAGTTAAATAACGATTATTTATGAGTGATAATACCAGAAAAATCAAGAAAAAGCGTTCGACAAAATTCGATGTTTTTTTACAATTAAGTCGAAAATAAAAAGAATCCTATTTATTAAGGTATTTTAGACTATCAATTTTACCAAGAAGGTAGTCAGCAGCGTCCAGTAATCAATCTGAAGGATGATACATAATAATGATTCATATCAAGTAGTATAGGTGTAAACAAAATGCAAACAAGATGTAAATATTTGCAAACATTCAAAAAGTATTTTATAATAAATACAGTAGGTGAATAAAAATGAAAGTATTAAGTGTTAGTATATCTATTTTTCAAAAAATAATTGGCATTATAAATATAATTTTAATTATTTTAATCGTATTAAACATAGTGAATCTTGCATTATCTAAAATACAAGGAAATTCTTATATAACATTCTTAGATTATACATATCGTATTGTCGAAGAAGATAATAAATATTTTAATTTTAAAGATGGTGATTTTCTATTAATTGATTTTAAAAAAACACCGATGAAAGAAGAAATTGTACTGTTTAATAATGATGGAAACTTAGAATTAGGAAAAGTACTAAATTTTACTGATAATAACATTAATATTGCAACAGAAGATAATAACTATAATGTAAAACAAGATCAAGTAGTGGGTACATTAATAAGCCAAATTTCAAGTTTAGGAAATATATTAAATCATTTATTAGCAGTGAATGTTTTAATTATTTCGGTTGTTATAATTATTATCACAAGTATAATTCAAATTTTATTAAGTAAAGCTCAAAATCGCTTAAAAAAACCAGATTTTAAAAAATATAATAATCCTGTATAGACAAAGAAAAATAAACTTTGTCTTTATTTTTGTCGAATTTTGTAGTAAAATTATAACCTGTACGTTTGATGGAGGGAATTTTTATATGAAAAAAACAAAAATTATATGTAGTATTGGACCTGCTACAAATACGAAAGAAGTATTTAAAGAACTTGCTCATGCTGGAATGAATGTAGCAAGAGTAAACTTCTCACATGCAACACTTGAAGAAAGACAAACTGTTCGCGATTTAGTATCTTGGATCAATGAAGAAGAAAATTTAAATATTGGTTTATTATATGATACGAAAGGTCCAGAATTTCGAAGTGGTGAAGCAGTTGAAGAAGGAATTGAACTAATTGCGGGAAATACGATTCGTGTTGTAAAAGAAACGGTAATCGGCAATCAAGAAAGATTTAGCGTAAATCATCCAGAAGCATTGGATAGTTTATCGGTAGGTAGCGTCATTCAACTTGAAAATGGACTTATGAAAATTGAAGTAATTTCAAAGGAAAATGATGGAGTTACTTGTAAAGTAATAAATGGAGGAGTTCTAAAAAGTAGAAAAAGTTTATTTGTTCCCGGTGTAAAATTAGATATTCCATTTATTAGTGAAGTAGATAAGGAAGATATTATCTATGCTTGCAATAACAATGGTGATTTTTTAGCATTATCATTTGTATCTACAAAAGAAGATGTATTAGAAGCTCGTAAAATTATTGAACATGAAAATAGCAAAATGAAGGTAATTGCCAAAATTGAAAGTAAAACAGGAATTGACAATTTAGATGAAATACTAGAAGTAAGTGATGGCGTTATGGTAGCACGTGGTGACCTTGGGGAAGAAGTACCAATTTCTCTTTTACCAGTTTATCAAAAGTTAATTGTAAGAAAAGCAAGAGAACACGGTAAATTCTGTATTGTAGCAACAGAAATGCTTGAAAGTATGAAAAAGAATTCAAGACCAACTAGAGCTGAAGTAACCGATGTAGCAAACGCAGTACTTGATGGAACGGATGCGGTTATGTTAAGTGGTGAAACTACCGTTGGAGCATACCCAGTAGAAACAGTAAGTTATATGTCTAGCATTGCAAGTGATGCCGAAGAGCATAGCGCTACTCATTTTGGCTATTTAGGAAAAATTGGCCGTACGGAATGTATTGCTAAAAGTGCAGTAGATTTAACAAATTATGTAGATGTAAAAGCAATCGTTGCCGAAGCCATTAGTGGTTATAGTACTCGTATGGTTAGTAATTTTAGACCAAATTGTCCAATTTTAGCAACTTGTACAACTGCAAGTGTTGCAAGAAGTCTAGCACTAAATTATGGTGTTTATACGACATTAGTACCACTTATGGATGATACAGATGAGCTAGTAAACTTAGTAAAAGAAAAAGCTATTGACTATTTTAATTTAGAAAATGGCGATAAAATTGTGATCACGGGGGGACTTCCTCCGGTAAACAATATTCGTTTAACAAACTTCTTAAAAATTGAAGAAATCATGAAGTAAGCCTCTTTGGTTTACTTTTTCTTTTGTAGAAAAGATTATTTTATTATATAATAGATTTAGGAGGATGATAAACTTGGATATTCATTTTAAAGAAGGAGAATATACCTTTAATTTTCGTGTAGCAGCCTTAATTCGAAATGGAAATAAGATATTGGTGGAGCAAAATAAGCAAGTTGATTACTATGGCTTGCCAGGTGGAAGATGTAAACTCGGTGAAGATAGCATCACAGCAATTAAAAGAGAAATAAGAGAAGAAACTGGTAGATATGTAGAATATTTAAGAAGTGTAGGAATAATAGAAAATTTTTTTACTTCTCGATATACGAATAGTCCTTATCATGAAATATTAATCATTCATGAATTAAAATTTAAGAATCCAGAAGTTTACAAGGAAGATAAAATAATAAATTTAGAAGAAAAGAAAGATGCAAAATTTTATTGGAAAGAAATACATGAGTTAAAGAAATGTAAACCAGAAATAGCCTTTAAACATTTGCTAGATTCAAATTTCTTTCATTTTATTAACAGAGATTCGATTTAGTTGAATAAACTAGGTCTTTTTTTTACATATTTAGAATAGAATGAATTGGAGGCATTTTATGTTTAATAACTTTGGATTTATTGGTAGTAAATTATTAAAATTTGCAGAAGAAGAAAGAAAAGAATTATCTCACCCTTATGTAGGTAGTGAACATTTATTATTAGCTATATTAAAAGAAGAAAGTAAAACGAAGGAAATATTAGAAGATGCAGGACTAACATACAAGAAATTTCGTCAAGAGTTAATTGATATTGTAGGTATCCCTAAAAAAAACATCGAAATCAATTTATATACTCCTTTACTAAAACGAATTTTATCCAATGCTTTAAGTGATGCAAAAGAAAATAATAAAGGAATAGTAACAGAAAGTCATCTTTTAATAGCTATGTTAGATGAAGGAGAGGGAATTGCCATCCGTATCATGATTGGTATGAATATTAATTTAGATGATTTATATGACGAATTAAAAGTAAAACCCCAAGATATAAAAAACGAAAAATTAGAAATCTTAAATGTAGGGCGTGTTTTAAATGATAAAATAGACGAATTTGAAGAAGTAATTGGCAGAGAAAAAGAAATAAATGAAGTAATAGAAGTATTATTACGCAAAAAGAAGAGCAATCCTCTATTAATCGGAGCAGCTGGAGTCGGAAAAACCGCCATTGTCGAAGAATTAGCAAGAAGAATTGAAAATAAAGAAGTTCCATATCCTTTACTAAATAAAAAAATAATTGATCTACCTATGGGCGATTTAGTAAGTGGTACAAAATATCGCGGGGAATTTGAAGAAAGACTTACTAAAATTATTAAAGAAGTCATTAAAAATAAAAATATTATATTATTTATTGACGAAGTTCATACGATGGTAAATGCTGGAGGAGCTGAAGGAGCAATTAATGCTGGAGATATTTTAAAGCCATATTTAGCAAGGGGAGAACTAAAAGTAATCGGAGCAACAACTACAGAAGAATATGAAAAATTTATAGCGAAAGATAAAGCTTTAGAAAGAAGATTTGAAACTATTTTAGTGAAAGAACCAACTTTGGAAGAAACAAGAGAAATATTATTTGGATTAAGATCAAGTTATGAAAAACATCATAATATAAAAATAACGGATAAAAATATAGAAGATATCGTTACATTCGCAAATAAATATTTGTTTAAGAAAAAAAATCCCGATAAATCAATCGATTTATTAGATAGTGTTTGCGCTTATGTAAAAAGAAAAAATATTGTAAAAGAAAAACGAATAAATTATGAAAAAAAATTAAAAGAATTAAATGAATTAAAAGAAAAATATGTTCGAGATAATTCTTTTGATGAAGCTTTAGATGTTTGTATCAAAATAAGTGAATTAGAAGAAAATATAACAAAGTTAAAAGAAAGCAAAAACGATGATATTACCCAAACGGACATCCTAAAAGTAATTGAAAATAAAAGTAATATTCCACTTTTTATTAATAAAGAAGAATTAATCAAAAAAATAAAAGAAGAATTATTTAAAAATATTTTATACGAAGAGTCTGCTTTAAATAAAATAATTGATAATTTAAAAATATTTTATAAAACGGAAAAAAGTTTAAAATTATTATTAGTAGGGCCAAGTGGAGTAGGAAAAACTTCAAGTGTCAAAATATTAAGTAAAGTAACCGGAAATAATTTAATAAGATTAGATATGAGTGAATATAAAGAATCTTCATCAATAAGTAAACTAATTGGTACAACACAAGGTTATATTGGATATGATGATTCCTTTATATTTAAAGAGGTAAAATACAATCCATATTCTATTATCTTAGTAGATGAACTAGAAAAAGCCCATCCAAGTGTTATGAATTTATTCTTACAAATTATGGATGAGGGAGTAATACACGATTCCCATGGCGAAGCAATAGACTTTTCCCATACATTAATTATAATGACTTCTAATGCCTACAAAAATAATAATGTTGGTTTTAATCGTTATAGCAAAGAAGATTTAACAGAAAACTTTAGCGAAGAATTTTTAGGAAGATTTGATGATTTTGTTTTCTTTAATTGCCTAACAAAAGAACAAGTACTTGATTATTTAAAAGAAAAACTAAAAGATGAAGATTTAGATTATGATAAATTATTAAAAGATACATCCTATGAAAAATATGGTTTTAGATACATAAACAAAATAATAAATAAATATAAACAAAAAATAAACAATTAAAAAAAGACCAAAAAGGTCTATATTCCCAAATCAAATTTCATTTGGGGATTTTTTTCTTTAACAAGTTTTCTTGGATAACCCTCAATCTTAATATCATCTTGCGTAAAATCATAAAAATTTTCTTTTTCCGGATTTAACCATATAGTTGGATTACAATCGATGGGTTCTCTGGTTAACATTTCATGAGCTTGTTCAATATGTCTATCATAAATTTGAATATTATTATAAAACCATGTAAATCTGCCTGGTGTATAACCTGTGTGTCTAGCAACTAAATAAAGGAAAACTAAATATTGTACTTGATTAATACAGCCAGCAGTTAAAAAGTCACTACTTCTTTGAAATAAAGACATATCAAGATAATCTACGCCATCACGTCCATGTCTAACATTCCAAACAGTTTGATAAGCACAAGGCTTTAATCCATGTTCTTCCTTAAAATCTTCTACTTGCCACATATTAATAATATGTCTTCTACCATCCGGATCATTTTTTAAACCTTCAAGTAGATCTTTTACTAGAGTGTGTCTTCGAACCGTTTCACCATAACACGTTCCAATCGTACGATTGCCAATATCCCATTCATCCCACCAAGTAACTCCATATTTATCTTTTAAAACATCTAGATTATTGGATTCATCTTGATAAATCCAAAGTAACTCACCAATTGCACTTTTAACTGCGATCGGTCTAAGTGTAATAAGTGGACTTTCTCCTTTAGTTAAGTCATAAGTGCACATTCCATGATTAACACTTAAAGTGTGAGCAGGAACCCCATCACTATATTTAGGTCTAGGATTTATATCTAGACAACCCTCATTTAAAATTCTTGTAAGTATTTCTTTGGTATACTCATCACCCTTTGTTCCATGCATAAAATTACCTCCTTATTTTAATTATAAAATAATTTAATTAGAAGTCAATGAAGGATAAAGAAAAAAATGCGAATAAAAGAAATTACTGGAAAAATTTAATGTAAACACATTTACATTCATTTTTAAAAGAAATTGAAAGGGCTTGAAAAATTTATAATCAAAGGTTACTTGACAATAGCACCCATTTTGTGTAAATTAAAAATGGTGGTAATATGGTTTCAATAAAAATAATCGCGGCAATAGGAAAAAATAATGAACTAGGAAGAAACAATAATTTAATTTGGCATTTAAAAGAAGATTTAAATTTTTTTAAAAAAGAAACAACAGGACACAAAATAGTAATGGGATATAATACTTTTTTATCTTTACCTAAATTACTTCCAGAAAGAACGCACATTGTTTTAACTCATCATGAAATTGATAATAAAGAGGTAATGATATTTTCTGACTTTGAAGAATTATTAAGTTATTTAAAAACTCTAGATGAAGAAGTATATGTTATCGGAGGGTCTTCTATTTATAAATTATTTTTAAATGTTGCAGATGAGTTGGTTTTAACTGAAATTGATAGTGAAGCACTTGCTGATGCTTATTTTCCAACATTTAACAAAGAAGAATATGATAAAGAATTAATAGATGAGCGCACAGAAAATGATATTAGCTATAAACATGTGAGATATAGGAGGAAATATTTATGAAATCAAAATGTATAATAGTAGAAGGTCCACAAGGTTGTGGCAAAACCCATTTAGTAAACTATTTAAGGGAAAATATTCCTGCCTCAAATCTTTATCGTTTATCTGGACAAAAAGATAAAACGGAAAAAGGTAAAGAGAAGTCGAAAAAAATGTATTATGCATTATTAAACTATATGAAAGAAATTGAGGATAGTGATATTAATTTAGTGTTTGATCGTATTTTTTTCACTGAAGAAGTATATTGCAAACTAGGGTATAAAGATTATAGTTTTAATGATGTATATAAAGAATTATTAGAAATGCTAGGAAATCTAAATTATGATGTATATTATATTTCTCTTTATTTAAAAGATGTAAATATTTATGAGGTTAGACTTAAAAGAGAACACCATAACTATCAAAACTTTAGTTTAGAAAATAGCGTCAATCAACAAAATGTTTATGACACATTAATTCATGCTATCAAAAAACTTAAAAATACGAAAGTTTATGAGATACCTATGGATAATTTTGATGAAGCCTATAAAG
>JAGHGS010000078.1 GCA_017888105.1 Bacilli bacterium | reverse complement strand
TAAACCCGCATAAACACTAAGTTTATTCAAAACTGTCCATAGATCAGCAATATTATTTATTTAGGTTTTTACCTGTGGCTAATCTTGTATCCTAATGCTTTTTTATTTAGCCTTAGCCAAACATTAAGTTTAAAAGGATATTGGGCGCACACCATTCGTGTTATCCACGCGGTTGTTGCCGAGGCGGCCATCCGACCACACACTGAACACGTTAGCACGACTGTTCGAACTGTTAAAGTTATACGGAGACATTTATCTTCACTAACTAGATTAGCCAAATTTATTATATCACTCAATCTTTATTACTTACAACCTTTTGTAATTCATAATATAAAGGAATAATATCACTACTTTTAATAAAATTAACGATAAGCTTATCACTTTCTTTTGATATAATAATACCTATCGTTCTATTGTGATGTACTTCTTTTACTTGTTCATCAATTAATTTCATATAATATTCGATTTGGGCTTTATCTTCTTTCTTTAAACTTCTCAGTTTTAATTCGACCACAATAAAACAATTTAACTTGTAATTAAATAATAAAATATCAATGTAATAATTATTTTTACCATCATTTATTTTGTATTGATGTCCTGCATATAAAAATCCTTCTCCTAATTGTTTAAAGAAAAAATCAAGATTGGCTAATATACTTAATTCTAAATCATATTCATTAGCTATTTTTTTATCTATGGGGATGATGATAGGATTTTTCATATCAGTAGTAATAGATGGCTTACTTGGTATAATGATATCTATTTTATTTGGTTTATCAACTAGTCTTTCGTAAGAATTAGATTTTATTTCTTTAATTAATTTTCTTTTAGATAGATTATTTTTGATACATAAATTGATATAGTAATTTCTTTTATTTTCATCTTTAAATATTAAAAGTTCTCTATAATGGGACCAGCTTAATTTACTCCCCAGTGGGGAACTTTTTTCAAATGCCAAATAGAATTGCCTAAATTTTCTTAAATTACTAGCATTATAACCTTTGCCATAAGCTTCTGTTAATTTAACAGACCATTTTTTTATCAATTCATTACCATACTTAGCTTTTTTGCTTCCTCCTTGGGCTTCCACAATAATTTTGCCAAGCTGCCAGTAAGTTGTTACTAGGCTATTATTTTCTTCTAACTTCCTGACTCTTTTATTTATTTCCTGCTTCTTAATTAGATGCTCTATTTCTTGGTAATATTTTTCTTCATTCATGCTTTAATCCTTTCTTGTAGTTCATAATATAAAGATATAATATCATTACTTTTAATAAAGTTGACTATTAATTTATCGCTTTCTTTTGAAATTATGATACCAATTGTTTTATTATGATGAGCTTCTTTTACTTGTTCATCCACTAATTTCATATAATATTCGATTTGGGCTTTATCTTCTTTTTTTAAACTTCGAAGTTTTAATTCGACCGCAATAAAACAATTTAACCTGTAATTAAATAGTAAAATATCTATGTAGTAATTATTTTTACCATCATTTATTTTATATTGGTGTCCTGCATATAAAAATCCATCACCTAATTGCTTAAAGAAAAAATCTAAATTAGCAAGAATACTTAATTCTAAATCATGTTCAGTTTTAATTTCTTGACTAATAGGAATAATAATTGGATTTTTCATATCAGTAGTAATAGAGTATTTAGGTTGGGTAATTATATCTATTTTATCGGGTTTATCTATTAATCTTTCATACGAATTAGATTTTATTTCTCTTGTTAATTCTCTTTCTGATAAATTATTTTTAATACATAAATTAATATAATAATTTTTTTTATTCTTGTCTTTAATAGGTAATAGTCTTCGTATATGTGTCCAATTTAAATATTGGCGCACTGCGCCAAGGATTGGAAAAGACAAATAAAATTGTCTAAACCTAGATAAATTCGTATAATCATAACCTTTGCCATAAGCTTCTGTTAATTTAATTGACCATTTTTTTATTAATTCATTTCCATATTTCCCAGTAGGTTGTTACTAAATCATTATTTTCTTCTAATTTTCTCGCTCTTTTATTTATTTCATTTTTCTTAATTAAATGTTCTATTTCTGCGTAATATTGTTCTTCGTTCATTATAGAATTTTTGCTCTTTTTACTTTTTATATAGCATACATATTATAAACATGTAAAGAGTTATAGATACGAATGGCTACAAACTTATTTGTTTACGACAAAATTTCTTAAAGTTTGTGTAAAGTAAAAAAGATAGAGAAATTCTCTATCCATTGTTCTAATCTTAATGCTAGATTTAAAATATCAGTATTATCTATTTAAGAATTATCCATAGGTTAATCTTGTATTCTAATGCTTTCTTATTTATTCTTAACTAAATATTAAGTTTAAAAATACTCTACGCACACCAAACGCGTTATTCACGTTCGGTGCGTTGAATGATCCACTCGAAAATACGAGGAACGCGATAGCAACACCGTTATAGTTATGCAAAGACATTTTTTAGATTAAACTAATTCTTTTAATTTATTTTTATAATTATCTAAAATGTTCAAAAATTCTTCTTCTGTTTTAGATTTACATATTAGTTCTTTATAATGTTTTGCTTCAGGCATACTTTTTAAGTATGCTAGAGCATGGGTTCTAATTTCGAGTAGAGCCAATTTTTCATTTTTGTCTTCTTTTAATAAATGATAATGATATTTTATCATATCTATTTTTTCTTCAAAAGTAGGTTTAGGAATTAATACACCATTTTCAATATATTCTTTACATTCTTTAAAAATCCAAGGATTTCCTATGGCAGCCCTGCCAATCATTACTGCATCACAGCCAGTTTCTTCTAACATTTTTAAAGCTTTTTCAGGGCTATCTACATCACCATTTCCGATTACGGGAATAGAAACAGCTTCTTTTACTTTTTTTATAATACTCCAATCGGATACTCCACTGTATCCTTGATGCCTTGTTCTAGCATGAATTGCTATGGCACTAGCTCCTGCTTCTTCACAGACTTTTGCCACTTCGCAAGCATTTATATGTTCTTCATCCCAGCCACTTCTTATTTTTACAGTAACTGGTACGCTAACACTTTTTACTACCGCACTTACTATTTCTTTTATTTTTTCTGGATCCTTTAATAGTGCACTTCCTGCCTGTGCTCTTAAAGCTACTTTTGGTACTGGACAGCCCATGTTTATATCTATAATGTCAGGATGCATTGTATTTTCTACAATCTTAGCTGCTTCAACAAAGGTCGTTATATCACTTCCAAATATTTGTTGAGCAATTGGCCGTTCTTCTTCACTCATTTTTAATAATTCTAAAGTTTTATTGTTTCCATACATTAGAGCATTTGAACTTACCATTTCGGCATAGATTAACCCCACACCCATTTGTTTTACAATTTTTCGGTAAGAAGTATTTGAAATACCCGCCATAGGAGCAAGAACAATTCTTGAAGGAATGTGTATATCTTTGATGTAGAAACTATTTTTCAATCTCTACCTCGTCTCCCGTTTTTAAAAGGAAACAATTTGCATCATCTTTATCAATATGAATTTCAAAAAATCCATTACTACTTACTTTTACAAAAGCTTCCATTACGCCACCCTTGTCATTATTTACTATTAAACGTACCATATCTTCATGTTTTAATCCTAATTCTTCTGCTTTTTGTTCATTCATATGTATATGTCTTTCTGCTTGAATACAGACATCTTCTAAAGTCACTTCTCCTTTTGGACCAATAATGGTAATGGTCTCACTGTCTTCTAGATCACCACTTTGTCTTACAGGAGGATTAAGGCCTAATGTGTAAGCATCTGTTCTAGAAATTTCTACTTGATTGTACTTTCTTAGAGGGCCAATCACTCTTACATTTGGTATTTCTGCTTTTTCTGTTTTTAGGGTAACCGTCTGGAATGAAGCAAATTCCCCTATTTGATTTAAAGGTCTTTTTATAGATAGTGGTTCATCAAAAAGTTTGTCATATATTTCCTTTGTTAAATGAACATGTCTATTACTAATTGCAATTTTTCCAATTATTTTTTCTTTCATTTTTATCACTCTTTTCTATTTATTATTTTATCATTTTTTGCAAGAAAAAAGAAGATTATTTTAAATTCTTCTTAATTTCATCAATTACATCTAATTCATTAAAGTAATATTTTACTCCCTTAATGTCTTGATATTCTTCATGTCCTTTTCCTACTAAAAGAATTAAATCTCCTTCTAGAGCATTTTCACAAGCATATTTAATGGCATCAGCACGATCTGGTATTTCGATGTATTTTGCGCCTACTTTATCTAATCCAACTTTAATATCTTTGTTAATACTACTAATTTCTTCAAATCTTGGATTGTCCTCTGTAATAATACATAAGTCAGAAGCACCACCTATGATCTCACCTAAATTATATCTTCTTTCTTTTGGACGATTTCCTCCTCCACCAAAAACACTAACTAATCTTTTTGGTTTATAGTCTCGGAGTGTTTTAACAAGGCCTTTCATACCATCTTCCGTATGAGCATAATCAATTAATACTTTAAATTTTGGAGTAACTAAAGCGGTTTCCATTCGACCTCTAACTTTTATTGTTAATAATGCTTCTTTTGCTTTGGAAATATCTACTCCTAATTTGTAACACACTAGTAGAGCACATAAAGCATTGTATACATTGAATTCTCCTGGAATACAAGTTCTAAATGTATCTTTCATTAATCCTTCCGTTGTAAATTCAGAACCAAAGAAATCCGAATCATTCATTAATTTTATGTCTGTTACTTTTAAGTCTGCATCATTTTTAATACCATAAGTAATAATTGGAACTTCTACTCCTTTTAATACCTCACTTAAATAATCGGAATCATTATTGCTAATAACTTCTTTGCTATTTAAGAATAGTTTATTTTTGCAAGCAACATATTCTTCTTGACTTTCATGTTCCCCTGGACCAATATGATCTGTTGTTACATTTGTAAGCACTCCTAAATCAAAAGTAATTCCAGCTAGTCTATTTAATTTAAATGCTTGACTAGATGTTTCCATAACAACATGAGTGATACCGTGATCTAGCATTTCTTTAAAGTATTTTTCCACTTCATAAGACTCTGGAGTTGTATTGTCTGTATGAATTACTTGATCATCATATTTAATTCCGATACTTCCAATTAATCCACATTTAGTGCCATTTCTTAAAAGCATTTCTCGAATCATATGGGTTGTAGTTGTTTTTCCGGTAGTACCTGTTACACCAATTACTTTTAGTTTTTCGGCTGGATGATCAAAATAATTAGCAGACATATAAGATAAGGCAATTCTTGAATCATCTACTTTAATTACAGTTACATTTCCAACAATATTTAATATTTTAGAGACGATAATTACTTTAGCTCCTTTAGCTATTGCTTCGGGTATGTATTCATGTCCATCTGTGGTGTAGCCTTTTAGTGCTACATATACATCATTTTTTTCTACTTTTCTACTGTCATATTTAATATCATTAATTTCTAAATCATCAGATCCTGATAATACACTATAACTAATACCATTTAAAATATCTTTTAATTTTTTCATTTTACTCTCCTCCTATAATATGGGATACATCTATCTCACTTTCAAATACAAAATTACTTGGTCCTTTCATAAATAACTCACCATTTTCGGCATATTCTATTTCAAGGATTCCGCCAATTTGTTCTACTTTACAAATTCTATCCGTAAGTCCTAGAGTACTTGCCATTACTACTGCTGTAGAGCATCCGGTTCCACATCCAATTGTTTCACCAGTACCTCGCTCCCATTCTCTTATTTTAATGTAATTTTTATCTACAATTTGAGCAAAAGTTACATTTGTCTTTTTAGGAAATACGTCTGTTTTGCATTCAATCGCTGGTCCATATTTTGCTACATCAAAATTTGCTACATCATCGACAAATAAAACGGTATGAGGATTCCCCCATGAAAGACTACTTAATTTAAATGTTTTATCTAAAATTTCTACATCTTCCATTATAAATTTATCTTTATTTGTATTTACAGGAATTTTATCAGAATCAAAAATTGGTTTGGAAATATTGGCACGAATATTCGTTACTACACCATTTTCTACTGTTAAATCGAGCGGTTTAATTCCACCTAAAGTTTCAATTTTAAGATGAGTTTTGTCCGTTAATTTATGATCATACACTTATTTTCCTACACTTCTGATGGCATTGCCACACATTTCAGC
>JAGHGS010000181.1 GCA_017888105.1 Bacilli bacterium | reverse complement strand
TCTAAAGCTTTTTCCCAATCAGGGAATCTAAATCCCTTAATAACTGAATTTGTCGCAGGATGGCGTTCATAAAGATTCTTTTTCTTATCAATCGCTTTATCAATAACTTCTCCCGTTTCTTCATTTACAGGAGCAACCATTCCTCCACTATTAAAATTATCTACATATTTTCCATTACCAATCCGAAAATAAGCACAAATAATATAAGGAATACCATCATCTACAATCGTTACAATTCGTACTGTATTAATCGAACCAGGATAAATAGAAGAAACTTCTTCACATTGCTTAATTACTTCTTCAAGTTCATAATTCATTCCATCTCCAGTTAAATAATCATAAACTTCATCCAAAGACTTATAATCACTAATATGAATTTTCTCAATTCCTTTACCGCAAGTACCACTAACAGGTTTTGCCATAAAAGTAGAATGTTTCTTCATAAACTGAATAACATCTTCCTTTTTACTAGAATTAACTGGAATAAAATCACGTTTGACAAAATCTTTAAATACAGTATTAAATTCTACTTTATTACGAAAAATATGATTATATTCTGGATTATTATATTTCTTAATCAAGTCATTATTTCTTCCCCTTGTAATATAAGTATCCCGCTCTTCATCTGTTAAATTATACATTTCAAACAAATCATAATCTGAATAACCAGCCCCATATTTAACCGCACATTCTCTCATATCATTGAATATACTAATTCTACTTTTACCAGTTATTTTATGAATATTATTAATCTTACTTAACATATTCTTATAATCCATCTTCATAACTCTACCAACTAAATATTTAAAACTAGGCATATCATCAACTCTTTCTAAATTTATTTTATCAAAAAAGAAAACATTCGTCTATTCATCTAAATAAAAAGTAGTTATCTAAACAAATAGATAACTACATATTTACATTTAATTTACAATCAAGATACTACATAAGGATCAGTTGATGATTCTCCATTAGCATGGACACTTGTTCCGTCATAGATTAATCGAATTGATCCATTACCATTAATTCTTACTATGCGCCACCAGTATCCAGCAAATTTAACATAATTATTTTCTACTGCCCCTCTAAAGTAATAGCTCATTCCCAAATCATCTTCTACTTTATACATTCCTTCATCGGTTGTTGCCACCTGACTAAAATCTGGTGTGCCTTCATGAACTGTTGAATTTGCTAATATTGTATTCATTGCAAGTGGTTTAATATCAAAATACAAATAACAACTCATTCCATTCCTAGTTAAATTATTTAAATAAAGTTTATTGTCTTCCCATGTTGGGGTTGTATTATTACTACATACACTCTTTAATGTATTTAATGTATATCCCATACTTGGTAAAGTATCACTTTTACTATAATTTCCTTCCTCATCTTGTAACATAAATACTAAATTTGTATTTTCTTCATTCTTATCTTCTATGAGTATTTGTTCTTTTTCTTTCGGTAAAAATAAAATAACCCCTAATAAAACAACCGTACTTGTAACAACAATGCCAACTTTTTTCATTCTCTCTCTTCCTTTACTCTAACCATTTTATAACATTCTTTTTAGTATTTCATTAAGTTCGACAAAACTTGTCAAAACTTATCAATACACAAATAGGCTCTTAAATAAATAAAAAATA
>JAGHGS010000008.1 GCA_017888105.1 Bacilli bacterium | reverse complement strand
ATCTTGTCCTAGATAAAATAGAAGTCAATGTCTTCTTAAACAAATAAGTAGGCATATGTTCCTAATGCTCTACTAAATTGATTATAAAATATTTTTGTTATAAATACAAGTATTATTTTGCTTTATAAACTTTTAAATTAAAAAGCTATGTATTATCTGTTGTTGTCATAGATATAATTGTAATTGCTTATTAAGTATTTAAAATAGCTTTTGATAATTTAAGTATAATATATTTATAAAATAAATTCAAAGAAAATATCTTTGACTAACATTATTTAAAAATGTTATTCTTTTCCCTTTTCTTATAGTAACTAATACTGAAAGAAAAAAACTAGTAGGCATATGATTAATCTTCTAATGCTTACTAGTTGATTATTTTTTTCGATCAATGCAAGTATTACATAAATTTATTCATTTCACGCATAACTTGATTTACTTGTTTCTTACTTGGTTTTCTGCCCATGCTTGTCATCATCACTTCTATCATTTTTTCATTGATTGGAGGATTTTTCTTTAAATATTTTTGCATGAAATGTCTTGCTAGTAAGAATCCTAGTATTAATCCAACAATAAGTCCAATTATACACCATAAAATTTGTTCCCACATAAATTTTCACCTCATTCATATTTTACTATAAACATTCTTTTTTTACAAGCGAACAAGCTCATTTAACCAAAAATAATCTTTATTTTTAAAATCACAGACAAATAGATTTTTCATTTCTTTTAGATCTGTTAAAAAGCTGGGTTTTAAGACGTTACTTTCTAATAATAGAAAAGCACTACTCACAATTAAACAAGAATCTTCGGGTATATATTTATTTTGGATTCTATGAACATTATGAAATTTTGAATAAAAATCATTATCTTTACATTCATTAAAAATTAAGTTATTGATTTTACCCTTATCAAAAGGAGAAACAATTTGCATAAATAAATCATATGCTACACTCACATCACTTGTATCAAAATTGTGAATATCTTCCATTGTTTTAAACAAATGATAAGGGTTATTTTTCATTAAATTATAAAAACTTTTATTGATATTAAAAATATAAAATGTACGCATTTTCCTCACCTGTTTTCATATTATCATATTCTTTTGACGAATTTTGTCGAACGGTGTAGAATCGTTTAAAAATTTTATACGCCTGTTTTTAAGTGATGTTTTCTTAAAAATATTTTACGAATAAAATCGATTGGAAATACAGTTGCCGCTAATAATAAGACGATGAAAAATTCATTTGCTTGTAATCCATATGTCCGAAATAAATCTCCCCCATGATAAATTAAATAAATTTGTACTGTAACAATAAACAATATAATGGCAATAAACACTTTGTTTTTACTTAAATTTGCTAAAATATTAATTCTTTCGCTTCGAGCATTAAAGGCATTAAAGATACCTATAAAGATAAATAAGGCAAAATAAGCTGTCATTAAATATTTGTAGTCTTCTCCAACACGTATGAATTCTCTTACAATTGGAAGTTTTAAAAATAATATGCAAAGTATTGCCGAATATAAACCAGTAAATAATACTTCACCAATCATGTAGGAATTAATAATTGGTTCACTTTTTGGCTTGGGTGGTTCATACATATAACTTTTAAGTGGTGGTTCAAATGAAAATGCAAGTCCAGAGAAAGTGTCCATAATCATATTTAGCCATAGCATTTGAATGATCGTTATTGGAGTATTGATTCCTATAAATGGTCCAATGATTGATAATATTAGAGCACACATATTTACTGTTAATTGATAGATAATGAATTTACGAATACTTTTAAAAATCGTTCTTCCATACAGGATTGCTTTACTAATTGATAAAATATTGTCATCAAGTATTACAATATCTGCTGCTTCCTTTGCTACTTCGGTTCCACTTCCCATAGCAAAACCAACATTTGCTTTTTTTAAGGCTGGGGCATCATTGACTCCATCTCCGGTCATTCCTACTACCAAATCCATTTCTTCTAATACACGCACTAATCTTGATTTATCGGTTGGTAATGCTCTTGCTATTACTTTTAAATTCCCCGCTATTTTTTTAATTTCATCATCACTTAGCTTTGCTAATTCTTCACTTGTCAAAACAATGTCTTCTTTATCTAAAAGTCCTACATCCGAAGCAATTGAAGTGGCTGTATCTTTGGCATCACCTGTAATCATGATCATATTAATTCCAGCGCTACGAATTAAACTTACTCCTTTTTTTGCTTCTTTTCTTAGTTCGTCTTTAATAGCAACTAAGCCAATAAATACTAAATTTTCTATAGAATCTAGTTTTTTTGTGTAACATAAGGCAATTACTCGAATACCTTTTTTGGTTAAATTGTCGGTCATATTGATGATTTGTTTTTTATTTAAGCAAATTTTTTCTTCTCCTTGTTTATTTAAATAGTAATGAATATTGGGAATTAATTTTTCAATTGCACCTTTTACATAGGTTATATGGTTGTCTAAAGTTGCTGTACTATATTTTTCTTTGCTATCAAATGACTGTTGCTTTATTACTTTTCTCTCAATTGTTTTATCTTCTACTAAAAACTTTAAACATGCTCGATCCGTTCCGTTGCCACCAATCGCCTCTTTTTTGTCATCTAATTTGCTGTCGTTATTATAAAACATGCAATTATATACTTCTTCATAATATTTACGATTGGGCTTTATCATGTTTATATTTTTATAATGAATGTTATCGGCACTAATAATTTCGCTTACTTCTAGTTTTCCTTTGGTTAATGTTCCCGTTTTATCTGTTAATAATACATTGATACTACCAGCTGTTTCAATTCCAACGAGACGACGAACTAAAACGTTACTTTTAAGCATTCGTTTCATGTTACTAGATAATACTAAAGTAATCATCATCGGTAATCCTTCTGGTACTGCTACAACGATAATTGTTACACTTAAAGTTAAAGCATAAATTAAATGATCTGCCATTACTCTCATATCGGTTAAAGTGTTCATAATTAAATCTGGATCAAAATTATTGTCAATTACGATCACTGAAAATAAATAAGATATTGTTACTAATATAGCTCCACAATAACCAATTCTACTAATAAATTTTGCTAAACCTTGTAGTCTTAATTTTAAAGGTGAAGTTGGAGCACTTTCGGCTACTTCTTGTGCTAAAGCTCCATATAAGGTCTTATCTCCTACTTCGGTTACTAGCATATAGGCATCCCCATTATAAACTACGGAACCACGATATAATTTATTTTGATCTTGTAAATTATTTGGATTTAAAGGTGGATATTTTTTGGCTTCTTTCGTCTCTCCATTTAAACTGGATTCATCAACTCGTAATTCTCCTTTTAATAAATAACCATCAGCGGGAATTCGGTCTCCACTTTGGAGAACAACAATATCATTTTTAACAACTTCTTCTAAAGCAATTTCTTTTACTTTTCCGTTTCGTAATACTTTTACCAAAATTTTAGAGCTTTCTTCTTGAAGGCGACGAAAAGCCGCTTCACTTCCGTATTCAGAAATTGTTGAAATAAAAGATGCTAAGAATATCGCTATTAAAATTCCTAACGTTTCAAAATAATTGGAGTCTTGAAAAAGAAATACTACTTTAATCGCTAAGGCGATTAATAATATTTTGATAATTGGATCGCCTAAAGATTCTAATAATAATTTGAAAAATCCTTTTGTTTTTACATTTGTAATACTATTTGTCCCATATTTTTTTCTGTTTACTTCTACTTCTTCGTTACTTAGACCGTGCAACATAGACTATCCTCCTAGACTAAATATATGCACAACTCTTGCTTTTTTGACTATTTTAATTAAATATGATAGAATATTTTTTTAGTTATAGGGGGAATTTATTATGGATATTGAAAAATCTTTCTTTAAATTTGTTTCTGGAGAATCTTGTTCTTATAAAGATTTTGAATTAGCACGAAAATATTGTAGTAATGCAAGTATTCATATAAAAAAGCAATTTTATACAAAATTATTTTTTATTATTTACCTTTGCATCGAACAATTATTAAAAGATAAAACAACCGATTTACTTAGCGTAAGACCAATTTATTCAAAATGGGGTATTTATGATGGATATTTTAAAGCCTTTTTTTCGCTTTATTTAAAAAAATTTAATCATGATCCACATGTTTTACAATATATGGATTTAGCGAATCAAAAGGAAGATATTTGTTATGAACCATTATTTGAACAAGCGAAAGAAAAATTATGGTATGAAAGCGAAATGCAAAAACTTGCTTTAATGTATCATATGAATTATGAACAGCTAAGGGGTTATTTAAATGATTATGCTTTTTCAAAGTATCATCTAACTTCAGATGAGTTTAAAAAATATAAAGCAATTTACCGAAATTTTTATCATTTCTTACAGGGTCAAAAACTTCCTTTAAAGTCTAAAAAGAGCACTTATCTTTATTTAAAAAAGTATGCCACTTTAACAGAAAAAGAGCGTTTTAAGCAATTTGCTCATCGTATTTTATTACAAGTACAAGAGGCAATTTTAGAAAATCGTAGTATTGATGATTTATTAAAGAATGCTTTTCTTACGGATTATGATTTATATCAATTTTTACAATATGATTCTTTTGATCCTAAGGTTGTAGAAGTGATTATAAAACGCTTTAAAAAATATTATGATATTGGCCTTTCTCATTCTTTTTTATTAAATCAACTTAAAGATTTTGCTTATCAATATGATATGGATGTTCATGATTTTGTTTTTTTAGCAAAGTGTTATGCAAAAGAAATATTAAAGATTAATAATATTGATGATTTTATTGCATCACAAAGAATAAATAAAATTTATACAAAACCAGTTTATTCTGTTTTAAGTAAACTTTGTAGCGAAAATGATTATGAGCGAATTGCTGAAATTTTTTATCAAGAAAAAGTTACGGTTAATGACATATGTAATTATTGTTATTGTATGCGTTCTGATTTATCAAAAGAAAACCAACAAAAGTTGGAGCAAAAATTTCTATGTTGCTTAGATAAAGTTAAGGCAAGAAGAATGAAAGAATATTTACAAAATCGCGCTGTTTCTCAGCCAAACTATTCTGTTTTTTATGAGTATTTAAATCAGGATAGTAATTTTAAAGATTTCTGTACTTTAAAAAGTATTTCAATTACTAATTTCCGTGAAAGAGCTTATAGCATTAAAGATCCATTACTAGCCAAACAAGTACTTGAAAAAATGCAAAAAGATGTTCAAGATAATAAAGATATGAAAACTTGTCTTTGTAAAGATTTAATTTCACAAATTAAAAATGGTATTACCATTAATCAAGTTCATCGTAATTTCAATTTATTTGATTATTTTTATTATTTTGGTGAGTATAAAATTCATCAGTTTATGTTTCATTCTTTATCTTTATCCCCTAGTGAACAAACTTTATTAAAAAAATTCTTTGCCCCTTTACGATGTGCTAACCGAATGAATCCGGATGTTGTTGTTCATTCTGTTTATGAATTTCATTCAAAAAAAGATAAAAATGGTTATCCAATCAAAGGAACTGGTATTATTGTTAGTGAATCAGAATTAGAAGAAATTGTTTTACTCTTTAATAATAAAAATATTCCTTTATATGACGTTGTTATTAATATGGCGATTCGTTGTTATGTAAATGGAACACTTATTTCTAAAAATGCTTTACAAAGAAGTTCATTTTAATTAAAATGAATTAGGTGAAAAAATATGTTTTTATATACACTAGATAATAAAAGATATCATACTCTTAATTACTTTTTTCGAAATAAATTTCAAAGTAAAGTATTTAAAGTAGCTTTAAATGCGGGGTTCACTTGTCCGAATTATAAAACAGGAGGATGTATTTATTGTAATCATGGTAGTGGAAATTATTATGAGAAGATGGATTTGGTTAAACAGTTTGATTTAGTAAAGATTCCTTTAGAAAAAAAGTGGCCTAATTCAAAATATATTGCTTATTTTCAGGCGAATACCAATACTTATGCTCCAATTGAAGTATTAAAGCAAAAATATGAAACTGTGTTAGCGATTCCTAATGTTATTGGACTTGATATTGCTACGCGTAGTGATGCTTTAAGTGATGAAGTTTTAGATTATCTTGAAGAGCTGAATCAAAGAACCTTTTTAATGGTTGAATTAGGATTACAATCAATGCATGATAAAACTTTAAAATTCATTAACCGTGGGCATGATTTAAAGAATTTTGAAGAAGCGGTAAGAAAATTACAAGAAAGAGGAATTTTTGTCGTTGTTCATATTATTAATGGACTTCCGGGTGAGACAAAAGAAATGATGATCGAAACGGTTCAATATTTAAATTCTTTGGGAATTGATGGTATTAAGATTCATATGCTTTATGTGAATCGTGGAACACCGCTTGCTCATATGTATGAAAAGAGTCCTTTTCCCCTTTTAAGTAAAGAAGAATATATTGATATTGTTTGTAATCAATTAGAATATTTAGATCCAAAAATTGTTATTATGCGCATTACAGGGGATCCTTTAAAGGAAGAAGTTATTGCACCTACTTGGCTATTAAAGAAGTTTTGCATCTTAAATGATATTGATAAAGAAATGAAAAAAAGAGATATTACGCAAGGTGATAAAGTTAATCCTTGATAATATCTCTTATTTTATTTTTGAGTCTTTCTCGAGCATTGTCTACTTGTTTATCATTTTTACCAGTTATTAAAGAAATGGTACTCCGATCAAAGCCATTTTTTATTAGTTTAAATATTTCTAATTCATTGCTTGATAAACTTTTTTCTATTTTTGTAATTAATTCTTCATAATCTTCTTTTAAAGTTAAATTATATAAGGGATCCGTTTTTTCATCACTAATCATATCTTTTAGGGTCATACCCTCTTCGTAATCATAATCTAGTGAGTAAAAGGAATTTAATAATTTGGCTTTTTCACCACTATATTTTTTGATTACTTTCTTGATTCTACGATCTACACACACTGAAATAAAAGTAGATAATTTTACATTTTTTTCTTCTTTAAAAGAATGAAGAGCATCACTAAAAGCATATAGCGCTTCTTGTTCAACTTCATTTTTATCAATTCCTAATTGAGAGATAATATTTCGATATTTTTTCATTAAAATATCAATAATATATTTATATTTTTCATAAATTTCATTTTTTGCTTCTTCATTATTTTCTAGTGCGAGTTTTAATAATTCTTCCTCTTCCATATTTACTCCTTTAACATACCATAAATGAGTATGGCAGCAGAAACACTAGCATTTAGGCTATTAATTTTACCATACATAGGAATGCTTACTATTTCATCACTATTTTTTCTTACAATATCGCTTACTCCTTTGCCTTCGGCACCAATTACTAAAACTTTTTTATCAGCATAATCAACATGGCGATAATCAGTTCCGTCCATATCAGCGGTATAAACGAAAAATAAATTCTTTTGGAGTTTTTTTAATGCTTCACTGATGTTACTAACTTCAACAATTTTTACGTTGTTTATCGCACCAGCACTCATTTTCATAACTGTTTCATTTACACGGACACTTCTGTCTTTGGGAATAATGATTCCCTTTATCCCTGCACATTCACAAGTACGAATAATAGCTCCTAAATTATGGGGATCTTCTAAATGGTCTAAGCATACTAAAAAATTATACTCTAAAATATCTTCTAATTTATAATAGTTGTAATCATCCATATCAATTACTACCCCTTGATGACGTTCACTAACCATTTTGTTTAAGCGAAATTCTGGAGTAAATTCATATTTTATTTTATTTTCTTTTAGATAAGTTAATATTTCTGGATCTTTAAATCCCTCTTTTAAATATACTTTATGAATTTTATGAATTGGTGTTTCTTTTAAAACATTTTTACCACATACAAGCATTTTATCACCTATGGGTTAGTATAGCAAAAAATTAAAAAAAAGTAAAGTTTTGGTTCTTTACTT
>JAGHGS010000007.1 GCA_017888105.1 Bacilli bacterium | reverse complement strand
AGGTCCGGTTGCTCCAGTAACACCAGCAGATCCAGTAGGTCCGGTTGCTCCAGTAGCACCAATAGGTCCTGTAACACCTTGAGGAATAGTTAAATTAAGGAAGAAATTTGGTGAAACTCCTGTGATAGATGCAACAGCTGCAGAACCAGGAGCACCGGTAGTAACAGTACCAATACTTAAAATTGGAGTTGTTGCAGTCCCAGCAGGTCCGGTCGCGCCGGTAGGACCAGTTGGCCCAGTCGCTCCAGTAGGACCGGTAGCACCGGTAGGTCCAGCAACACCAATGCCAGCAGGTCCAGTCGGCCCAGTTGCACCGGTAGGTCCAGTAGGTCCAGTAGCCCCTCTAGGAATAGTGAATTCTAATATAGCATTTGAAGATGTACCAGTATTTATTACATTAGCGGCTGATCCGGGATCGGATGTAGTGGTAGTACTAACCGTTATAGTTGCTGCTGCCGGTCCAGTAGGACCAGTTGGCCCAGTTGGTCCAAAACAACAACAGCATCCTGAATTAGGATGATTTTTATTATAACAATCAATATAAGCTTGTGCACGTTGTAAATTATTATTCACTTTTTTACTCTCCTTTCTTCTATATTATATGTAAGATGAGAAAAAATAAGGATGGCAAATAATCAGGTTTTCAAATTTTATTTATATATTAGGTATTTAATATGATAATAGCAAATAAAAAACATATAATTTATTGGGTGAAATTATGAATAAGTATAAAGTAAGTGTTTATGCAATATGCAAAAACGAAGAAAAATTTGTACAACGCTGGTTTGAATCAATGAAGGAAGCAGATGAAATTTATGTATTAGACACTGGATCTACAGATAATACAGTAAAATTATTACAAGAATCTGGAGTAACCGTAAAAGTAGAAGAAATAAAACCATGGCGTTTTGATGTTGCTAGAAATAAATCTCTTGAAATGGTTCCTTTCGATACGGATATATGCGTTTGTACAGATTTAGATGAAGTGTTTGAATCAGGATGGAGAGAAAAATTAGAAAGTGTGTGGAACAAAAACGTTGATCGAGTAAAATACACGTATAATTGGAGTTTTGATGAATACGGAAAACCAGCTACAACATTTATGCAAAACAAAATACATCGTAGAGAAGGATATAGTTGGTATCATCCAGTACATGAAATTTTAAAAACAAAACCAAATGAAATAGAAGTAGAGTGTAAAGAATTAGTTTTAAATCATTATCCCGATAATGAAAAATCAAGGAGTAATTATTTACCATTATTAGAAATGAGTGTAGAAGAAGATCCTAATGACGATCGTAACATGCATTATTTAGGAAGAGAGTATATGTATTATGGTAAATGGAATGAAGGAATTGACACTTTAATCAGACATTTAAATTTACCAACATCAAACTGGGATGCAGAACGATGTTCCTCTATGCGTTTTATTGCGCGCTGTTATATCGGCTTAAATAGACCGAAAGAAGCTGAAATGTGGTACAAATTAGCGATAAAAGAAGCATCTTATTTAAGAGAAAGTTATGTAGAATTAGCTCAAATGTATTTAGATGAAAAGCGATATGAAGAAGCATATGAATTATTAGAATGTGCCTTTTTAATTAAAGAAAAAGCACCAATATATATTAATGAAGCTTTTGCTTGGAATGAATACATTTATGAACTAATGGGATTAGTATGTTATAATTTGAAGCTATATCCTAAAAGTTTATTATACATGCAAAAAGCCTTAGAATTAGCTCCAGAAAACGAAAGAATCAAGAATAATTGTGAAATTATTAATAATATGATAAATTAAAAATAAAAAATTATCAAAAAAGTATTTATTTTGTTCTAAAAATATTGTAAAATATTTTTAGTTAAAGAAAAGTAAGGAGTGAATTTATGTTTTGCGGTAAGTGTGGTACCAAAAATGAAGCAGGCGCAAAATTCTGTGAAAAATGTGGAGCCAAATTAGAAGAAACAGAAAAAACAAAAAAACAGCCAAAAAAAGAAAATAAAGCAATAAAAAATGCGAAAGAAAAAGTTCAAAAACTTCCGAAAAAAGCGAAAATTGGACTTGGAATAGGAATTGTAATTATAATCGCTGCTATAATTGCTTTAGCAATTCTTCTAAATAATCCAGTAAAAAAAGTAGAAGATTATTTAACTAGTTATTACAATAACTATGAAGAAGGTTATGGTAATGATGAATTAATAAAAATAGGAGACATTCTAAGAAGTAACAAGAATGATAAGGATGCTTTAAATAGCATATCCAATCAAATTAGTAAAACAATAAACAACTGGGTAAAGAATTTTAATAAATCTTACGAAGATGAAGAAGAATTAGAAGAAGAATTTCAAAAAGTTTATGGTGTTTTAAAAGAAATATATAGTTATTTCAATGGTTTAGAATATGTTTTAACATATGAAGATTACTACGCTTATTACGGAGAATTATATGATTTATATAATTCGAAAGAAAATTATTTTAAAGCGGTAGATTCAGAAGATGACTATGAAAAATACAATTATTATAGTAAAGTAATTGAAAGCGATTCTTATTATAAAAAAGCAAATGAATTTGTTAGCAATTACTTAAAAGAAGAATTAGAAGAACTAAAAAACGGTGCAGAAGAATTAACCAACTTAGGTGAAAACGCTACCAACGAAGAGATGTTAAATGCATACATAGCGCAAGTTGAATATTTAGAAGATAATCGATATAAGAACAGCGTTGATTTAAGCACAACCGAAGAATATCAAAAATTATATGATAATGCAGTTTTAAAAGTAGTTGAATACACAAAAGCATATGCAAGTGAATTAGAAACGAATTTAGAAACTAATAATGTCATGGATATGATTGATAACTCCATGGAAGTATTAGAATATGATAGTGAAGAATACAAAGAACTAGAAGAATTAAAATCTTCATATGAAGAAAAATTACCGGATAGTTTAGTATCAAAATATTTGGTATCCTCAACAAGTGGATCAAATGATTCTTCTTATCGCATAACCATTGAGGATAAGGAATATGATAGTTATATTAGTTTCAGTTTCGAAGGAGAAACCGTAAATAGAGTTTATCGTTTAAATAATGAATATAAAACTTTTAAAGCAACTATTGTAAGAGGTCCAGATTGGGATGCGGACTTCAAAGGTGAAATTGTAATTTATGGAGATGATAAAGAATTATATCGTTCTGGTGAAATTACCAAAACAGGAGAATTAAAAAGTGAAATTAACATTGATGTTACAGATGTTGATGATTTAAAAATAGAATTTGTGACGGAAAGTGAACCAGATGGTTGGTCAAATTTCTATATTTACTTAGTTGAGCCATATTTATATAAATAGAAAAAGGAGTGTGAGTAAAAAATGGCTGAAGAAAAAAAAGATACAACAAAGAGTAAAGCACCAAAGAAAACAGAAGCAGTAGAAGAAGTAAAAGTAGAAAAAAGATTCTGTACCAAATGTGGTAAAGAATTGAAGGAAGGAGAAGTATGTGATTGCAGTTCAAATGAAAGTGCAAGTGCAAACAATAGTAGTTCTATTAATGGCGATGCAATTGTAAATACTTGCAAAGACATTTGGCATACGATCTTAAATGTATTTAAGAAACCTGCAACAACAGTAAGCGAAGAAGCGAATAGTAAAAGTAGTAATAAAAGTATTATTTTAATTATTGTATTAGCAATATCTTTTGCTCTTTACTTAATGGCTATGTTTGCTGGTATGGCAAAAGGAATGGAAAGTGCAGCAAACTCTTTATGGAGTTTATCACAAACAAGCATAGAAGTTCCATATTTCCAAATATTTATCTATGGAATACTAATTTATGCAATCATGGCAATATTACCAGTTGTAGCAGCAATTATTGTAGCTAAAATTACTAAAAATAATAATTTTACATTTAAAAAAGCATTTAATCTATACATTACAAGTAATGCTCCAATGGTATTTGTTTATTTAGGAATGGCTATCATTTACCTTCTAAATGTATCATTACTTACTGTTTTAGGAGCAATTGCTACTTTAATTATTAGTTTATTCTGTTTCTTCAATTTTATCTTAGGATTTAATGCTGAAACAAAAATTAAAGAAGACAAAAAAAGTTATGCTCTTACTGGCTTAATTACTTTCTGGATTATCATGATTGTAGTTGCATTCTTAATTGTTGTATCAACAATAGCAGGAAACTTAATTGATGAACTTCCAAACAATTCAAATGATATTAATGATATCTTTAATTGGTAAAAAGTGTAAAAAGTTAAAATTAGTGATTTTTGTCAAGACATAGTGACTAAAAATAGCAAAGTTAAATAATCGTCGATATGGCGATTTTTTTAAAACTTTGCTAATTTAAAAGTAAATTTAGAATCTAAAATATTCTTTTTTATATTTATT
>JAGHGS010000077.1 GCA_017888105.1 Bacilli bacterium | reverse complement strand
CCATAAAAGGAATACTCGATACATGGTATAGTAATAACTTGCAAAGTTATGATAGCAAGATAGCCAGTGGAGGAAGTGCGGGATTTTGTAACGATCGAAATACAGAAAGTGGAGATAGTTGGGTAAGTAGTGGAACAACATTCTATTACGCAGCCTATGAAAGAAGAAGTAATGGAACACCAAGTTATGAATGTAGTAATACCAATGACTTGTATACAACGAAAATAGGACTCATTACAGCAGATGAAGTCATGTATGCAGGAGGAACAAGTAGTACTAACTATGGATATTACCTTTACACAGGAAACATTTATTGGACCATGTCTCCGTTTCACTTTAATGCTACGTACAGTTATGCTATCGTGTTCCGTGTGAATTCGGATGGCGCCCTCGACCACAACAGCGTGGATTGGACCGCTCCGGGTGTGCGCCCAGTAATCAGTCTGACAACTAATAATACAATAACAGGAAGTGGAACTATTAGTGATCCATATGTTGTAGTTGAATAATCGCTTGCCTATGGTGCTTTTCCTTTACCCATGGGCAAGTATAATACACAAAAAGAGTGAAGCTTTTTTGTACTTTTGCTTCACTCTTGTTTTTTAATAAAAAAAATCGAAGCTGCCCCCTGAAGACAGCTTCTTAAAAGAATAAAAAGGGGTTGACTAGTGTGATACTAGCACCAATTCGCCTTGTTAAGTGAATTGGTGATTGTTATATTAAATGATAAATGGATTTTTGTCAACTACTTTTTATAATTTTTTTAAAAAAACTTCAAATAATTTTTAATTTAATTTACAAAGAGGTTTTTGTTTGTTAAAATTATAATGGTAGGTGTTAAAAATGATTATTAAAAAGCCATATGCCTTTATCATGAAACATTTCAGATTAATACATTTATTGTTATTAATCCCTATGATCTTCTTAGCAACTCAAACAAGAGAAATTGTAACTTTTTTTAGAGAATATGCTGCGAATGATTATACTTTAGGATCATCAACAGAAATGTTATCATCATTAGCAAGTAATTACATTAACATTTTTATGTATATTGCGGTTGTTCTGATTATGATTGTATTAATATTTTTAACAATCGTTTTGCAAAGAAAAGAAAAGCCAACCAAATTTTATAATATTAGTATTGTTTATTACTTAGTTATATTTATATTAATTACGGTAAGTTTTACTATTTTTAGAGCGATTGAAAATGATACGTTAGGTACCGCTGCCGCAAGAATTATTCGTGATTTATCATTATTAATTCATTATAGCCAATATATCTTCATATTTTTAACTGCTGTTCGAGGAATCGGATTTAATATTAAAAAATTTGATTTTAAAAGTGATTTGGCAGAATTAGAAATAAGTAGCGAAGATAGTGAAGAAGTTGAATTTTTAATTGGAATCGATTCAGATAAAGCTAAAAGAACCGTAAGACGTTTCTTCCGAGAATTAAAATATTATTATAAGGAAAATAAGTTTGTCTTTATTATGATATTTGTAATAATAATTGGAATAGCGGGCACTTTCTTATTTATGAACAAAGAAGTATATCAAAGAGTATATAGAGAAAATGAAAGTATTGCTTTAGGGTATTTAAATTTTACCGTTAAAGATAGTTTTATTTCGAATCTAACAAAAGATGGAGAAATACTAAATGAAGATAAGTATTATGTTATACTACAATTAGAAATAACCAATCGTTATCGTGAAGATCATAATTTTAATTATATTAATCTAGAATTAACTGTAAATAATAAGTATTTCTTACCTAATTTATCCATTGGCAATTACTTTAAAGATTATGGAACACCTTATAGTGGTAGTTTTATTAAAGGTAATAGTTCAAACGAATATATTTTAGTTTATGAAATTGATAAATATTTGATCAATCAAGATTTTGAATTAACCGTATTTTCTCATTATGATGCTAGTGTTGGTGGCATAGGAAGTGTAAATAATCGAATGTCCCTAAATCCAACAATTGTAAGTAATAAAATAGTAACGAATACGATTGGCTTAGGAACACGATTGGATTTATCCAATACCAATTTAAAAAACTCAGAATTAACGATTACAGATTATGAAATAACCAATTTATATCGTTATAATTATGAATATTGTACAAGTAATTCACATTGTATCTCATCAACAGGATTTTATGCCCCAGAAGATTATCGAAACACATTATTAATTTTAGGTTATGACTTAACTTTAGATGAAGAAATACCATACATGAACACAACAAGAACTTATCGCTCAGTATTAAATGATTTTATGAAAATAAAATACGAAGTAAATGGAACAGTCTATAATCACAACATTATAGTTTCTAATCCAAGCAATTATAATGAAAAAGCAATTATAGAATTGCCAAGAGAATTAAATTATGCGGATCATATTAATTTAATATTTACAGTAAGAAATATTTCTTATCAAATTACTTTAAAGTAAAAAATTGACAAAAATATTTCTTTTTGATATGATAGCAATACTTAAATTGGGGGGTGTAGTATGTTAGAAGAATTAATGAATAAAGTATTAAAGCTTTTTCCAATTAAAAAAAATGCGAAACACACAAATATTTTTGAAGAATTAATTCATGAGGCTAAAAAATATTTTAATAATGAAGAAATTTTGCTCATCAAAAAAGCTTATTTAATAGCAAAGGATTTACATAGAGGTCAAAAGCGAAATAGTGGAGAACCATATATTATCCATCCTTTGTATGTTGCTTACTATTTATTAACAGAACTAGAACTTCATGATGCGAATAGTATTGCTGCCTCTCTTTTACACGATACAGTGGAAGATTGCGGTATTACCCATGAATTTTTAACAAAACGTTTTAATCAAGATGTAGCAAATCTTGTTTTGGGCGTAACAAAAATGAAAGATTTAGATTTCACTAGTAAAGAAGAAAAAGAAGAATACAATAATTATTTGCTATTAAAATATATTTTACAAGATTATCGAGTTATATATATAAAATTGGCAGATCGTCTTCATAATATGAAAACATTAGACTATAAAAGTGAAGCAAAAAGAAGAAAAAAAAGTGCTGAAACACTAAGAATATTCGTGCCTCTTGCAACTCATGTTGGAGCAAATATAGTAAGAGATGAATTAGCAGATATATCCTTTAAGTATCTAAATAATAGAAGTTATCGAGAAATAAAAGGAATGAGTGAAGATTATAAAAGAAAACACATATCTGAAATAGAAGTAACTTTAAATCAATTAAAAAATTTATTAATAAATAATGGCATCACTCCAGAGATTAGACCACACATGATGAATCGCTTTGCAATTTACCAAGGCTTAATAGATAATAAAAAAATATCATTATTACCAAATTTACTTTCATACCATATCATGGTAGAGAATATCGATGAATTAAATATAATAGCCAAAAAAATAAGTGAAAAATTTGAAATCATGCCAGAATATAGCAAAGATTTTATAAAAAATCCTAGAAATAATGGATATCAAGCTCTTCATTTATCTATAAAAGGAAGAAAAGGAATTCCTTATCAAATCCGTTTGTTTACGAAAAAAATGTCTTTAGTAAATAGTTATGGTTTTGCAGCATTACTAGATATATATCCAAATAAAACCGTAAATGAAATTCAAAGAG
The DNA here is from genome assembly GCA_017888105.1 of Bacilli bacterium. GTDB lineage: Bacteria > Bacillota_I > Bacilli_A > RF39 > UBA660 > Caccenecus. Next base: position 1,942 of record JAGHGS010000077.1, on the reverse strand, counting down.
ACTTAATAAAAGATAATGAATTCTTTGCATCTTTAGATAAAAACTATAAACTATATAAAAAACCATTTGAATTAATCAATAAATCAGTAAGAGAACTTTTAGCGGATAAGATTATGGTTTATGTAGCAAATGGTGCCCTATATTGCTTACCAGCTATGTCAACGGTTGCCGATTTAGCAGATAAAATTCATTCCAAATTAAAAGAAGAAGCAATCGGTGCTATGGTAAATGGAGTTGAAGTAGACCTAAATTTTCCATTAAAAGATAATGACCGCATAGTAATAATAACAAAAGAAAAAAGCTTACCAATAAAATTAGATCAGAGTTATCCAACTCGTATTTTAAAAAAAGAAGAATCGTTCCAATAATTTGGAACTTTTTTAAATATTAAATCCGTATTTTTAAAATTAATTATTGACGAACGTATATATTTATATAGAAAGGTATATAAAACATATCAATTTCGGCTATAAAAAATTTGTTTATAATTATTTTTTTAATAGAATTACAGGAGCAACTCTCGGAAAGTTTGTAATGGTTTAAAATAGAGCAGAAAAAAAGTACCGTGAGGTGGGATGAATTAGCAAAAGTTAATTTTTATGTTCTTGAATATCTTGAAAAAAGGGAAAAAGTAAAGTATAATTAAAAAAGAATAGTAGGAGGAGTCTATGAGGAAGATTATTGCAAGTCTAGATATTGGAACAAATACCATTAAACTTATAGTGGGCGAGTTTATTAAAAATAGACTAAATATTTTATGTACCTCCGAAGTGCCTAGTAAAGGAATGAAAAAAGGATTAGTTTATAGAAGGGATGAGCTTATCCCCGTTTTAAAAGAAACATTTCATAAAGCGGAAGAAATGCTTGGAATACCAGTTCGTGAAGTAGTTTTATCAATACCAGCTTATTTTACAGAAGCAACTATGTCAGAAGGAACTAGTACAATTACAAATGAAGATCATGTTGTAACTTATCAAGATTTAATAAGAACAATGCATGCTGCAAGTTATAATAAAATTGGTGAAGATGAAGAATTAATTTCCATTTTACCCACAACTTATAAAGTAGACAACGAAATTGTAAAAAATCCAATCAATATGATTGGCAACAAACTATCTTTAAAAGCAGTATTAATTACCGCTCCAAAAAGTAATGTAACAGAGTTCTTAAAAGTATTAGAGACAATTGGCATTAAAGTAATTGATGTAGTAACTTCCTCTTTAGGAGATTATGCCGCCAATCGTTTTAAAGAATCTGGCAGTAAAATTGGGGCTATCATCAATATTGGAGAAGAGACCACGACCGTATCAATCTTCAATAAAGGAATATTAACCCGTGCTGAAGTGATTGAACTAGGTGGTGCTAACATTGATAATGACATTGCCTATATTTACAAAATAACCAAGAAAGATGCAAGGGAATTAAAAGAACGAATTGGTCTTGCTTGCAAAGATTTAGCAAGAAGTGAAGAAAAAATTACAGTTACGGATCGCTTAGGAGAAGAAGTAACCATTAATCAAAAAGATTTAAGTGAAATTATTGAAAGTAGACTAACAGAAATACTAGAATTATCAAAAAAACAAATTAACCTCTTAACAAAAAGAGAAATAGAATATATAATTATAACAGGGGGAACTAGTGAAATAGGAGATTTTAATAATTTACTCGATAAACTCTTTACTAAACCTTATATTCTTGGTAAAATAGATATTGTAGGTGCTAGAAATAACAAATTTAGTACAAGTATTGGAACCATTAAATATTACAATGGAAGATTAAAATTGAAAAACAAAGAATATTCGGTATTTAATTTAGATGATTTAGAAATATTAAGTGGGGTTCATAAAAAAGTAAGTATAAATGAAAATTCCATATTAGGAAAATTATTTGGATATTTTTTCGATAGTTAAGGAGAGTGCAAAATATGAACGGTTTAGAAATG
>JAGHGS010000076.1 GCA_017888105.1 Bacilli bacterium | reverse complement strand
TTAGATTTTTATTATCTATAGATTTTGAAAAAGAAATAGAAAACGTATTTAAGTTACTAAATACAGATGATATTGTAAAATTGCTAGAAAAAAACACATGATTTAAATTTTCATGCGTTTATCCTGCTACAATTAATCATGTAGTCCACTTAATTTTCGATAAATTTGATCAAAATAGCTAATAAATTTATTTACTTCATCCGTTGTAGTTAAATGAGATAAACTAATTCTTAAAGTCGATGATGCTCTTACTTTATCATTATAAACTGCCATAACACTGCTTGATAAAGTAGCAGAAGAACAAGCTGTATTAGAGCTTACATATACTTCAAATTCTTCTAGGGCATGTAAGAATGTTTCGGCTTTGATATTTCTCAAACTAATATTTAGAATATGAGGAATACTATATTTGGTTTTATTTATCATTACGCCATTATATTTTTTTAGAGCATCTACTATTTTTAAATTTAAACGTTCAATAAATCTTTCTCTTTTTTCTATGTCTGTTGTTGCTAGTCTTACTGCTTTTGATAAAGCAACAATTAGAGGTACAGCAGGGGTTCCGGGATTTAACATATTCGATTTGCCTGATCCAAATAAAATTGGTGATATTCCCACATTATTACTTTTATATAAAATGCCAATTCCTTTTGGTCCATATATTTTATGAGCAGTAAATGTTGCTAAGTCTACATCATGCATACTTACACTAACTTTTCCTATTGCCTGGGTCATATCAGAATGGAATACTGTATTAGGGTTTTCTTTTTTTATTATTTGGCGAATCATTTTTAATGGTTGTCTAATTCCAAGTTCGCTATTTACAGCACAAATACTAACTAAGATTGTATCTTCCCTCATTAAATTTTTTAAATCTTCAAAATCAATTAATCCTTCTTCATCATTGTTTACATAACTTATTTCAAAACCTAAATTTTCTAAATAATTACAAATCGCATAAATAGAAGGATGTTCTAATTTAGAGACAATAATGTGATGCCCCTTTTTATGATTATGCATAGCTATACCAATTAAAGCCATATTATTTGCCATGGTTGCTCCACCGGTATAAGTAATTTCAGATTCATTAATATTTAAAATCTCAGCAATTTGTTTGGTTGCACTATTCATTAAGTTTTTTGTCTTTACTCCTAACTCATGGAGTGAATTGGGATTACCAAAAAAATCTTTGCTTGTTTTATTATACGTATCTAACACTTCAAATCCGATTGGTGTTGTTGCACTATAATCTAAATATATCATCTATGTCACCTATCTTTATTATACAAAAAAATTATTAGTTATTCTATACCAAAATATCTAAAAACCGTATATTTTACTAAAAAAGTAAGAAAACCTTTTCTTACTTTAAAATTTTTTGATATATTTTTTGAGCAATTTTTGTAACATTTTTTCTGGAATAACGATCTGCAATTTTCCTTAATTCCTTTATATCATATTCTTCTAGATGATTGTATACTTCAATAATTGCATCTGCTAATCCTTTTATATCTCCTACATCAACTAGTTTTCCACATTTATCTGTAATATATTCTTCTGGTCCTAAACATTTTGTTGAAACTACTGGCATTCCACTTGCAAGAGCTTCTACTCCTGGGATACAAAACGTTTCCTTTTCACTTGCAATTACAAAAATATTGTGTTTCGTAAGAATTTCAGCAATTTCTTCCTTTGTTTTTCGACCAACAAAATCAACATAATCATCCATACCAAGTTCATGACATTTATCCTTATAATATTCCTCTAAAAAGCCGTCTCCTATTACAGTTAATTTCGGATTCCAATCTTTCTTTTTTTCTATTAATATTTTTAAAGTAGCAAAAATATCATCAATTCTTTTTCCTTGTCTTAAAGCAGATACTGTAACTAGCTTTAGACCGTCTACTTTTTTTCTTTCTTTTTTAAATAGATCTGTATTTATTACATTGGGTAATACTTCACAATCGGTATATTGTTTTATATATTCCGCCATAAAATTACTTACGGTTGTAAATTTGGAATGTTTTAAGACATAGGCACCATATTCTTTGTTTTTGCCTTCAAAGAAGCGCTTAAAATAAGAAGAATGCTCGGTTACAACAACTGGTATCTTATATTTTTTTCCAAGTAGACATGCTGCAAACCCTGCAGGAAGTGTTACCATTGCATGTATTACATCCGGTTTTGGATTTTCTTTTAAATACTTTTTAAAGGCTTTATCTAATGTTTTCGCATATCTTTTTAATTGCCATTTAAAACTAATTGGCTCTACATTTAACATTCTTTTAATATAAGTTTTATATCCTTTTTCTTTCACTATATCTTCTTTTGGCATAAATAAATATTTAATCGGATTATTTAATCTTTCTCTTTCAATAAATAACATATCGACATGAATATCTTTATTCTCTGCTAAAGCTTCACAAAATTCTTTATGATAATTTCCCATTAATTTATCTTTGCCACTTGGATACCATGTTGGTATTACTAAAATATTCATACTATCACCATCTAAAGTATAACAAAATTGTAGTATTATGACAATTAAAAAAGAATGAAATTCATCACTCTTTAAAATCTACTATCTTTATTTCTTAGGAATGGCGGAATGTCATATTCATCATCTAGTGTTTCTTCTACGGGACGACGTCTTGGCATTTGATTGTTTTCACTAAATAACATTTCGTCTGTTTCTCCTTGATCTTCAAAGCCAGTTGCAATAACTGTTACAATTACTTCATCGGTTAGATTATCATTTTGAATGGCACCGAAAATGATATTTACATCATTATTAGCGGCTGCTCTTACTGTTTCAACAGCATCTTCGATTTCAAATAATGTTAAATTTGATCCACCTGTAACATTTACAATTGCATTGGTTGCTCCTTCAATCGTTGCTTCAAGTAATGAATTTGCAACTGCTTGACGAGCAGCTTCAATCGCTCTATTTTCTCCCGCATTGCATCCAATCCCAATAATAGCGGTTCCACTTTTTTGCATTACGGTTTTAACATCGGCAAAGTCTAGGTTGATAATTCCTGTTACAGCGATTAAATCTGATATTGATTGAACACCGCGATGTAAGACATTATCTACTTCTTTAAATGCATCTTTGAATGAGGTATTACGATCAATGATATCTCTTAATTTATCATTTGGAATAACGATAAGCGTGTCAACATTTTTCTTTAATTCTTCAAGTCCTAATAGAGCATTTTCCATTCTTCTTTTTCCTTCAAAACGGAATGGCTTCGTTACGATACCTACTGTTAGAGCACCTGATTCTTGGGCAATTTCGGCGATAACTGGTGCAGCTCCTGTACCAGTTCCTCCACCCATACCACAAGCAACAAAGACCATATCAGCACCTTTGATTGCCTCTTCTAAATCGACTTTTGATTCAATTGCTGCGGCACGACCAATTTCTGGATTTGCACCAGCACCTAAGCCTTCTGTAATCGTTGCTCCTATTTGAATTTTATTTTCACATTTTGATGCATTTAAAACTTGAAGGTCGGTATTTACCACTATAAATTCGACACCTTTTACTCCTTCTTCAATCATTCTATTAACGGCATTATTTCCCCCACCGCCAACACCAACGACTTTGATTTTAGCTATTTGATCCATTTCTAAACCGTTCATATTTTGCACTCTCCTTAACTA
>JAGHGS010000075.1 GCA_017888105.1 Bacilli bacterium | reverse complement strand
AATGATAAACTTGGTCGTAAAGCATTAAATGATATATTTGTTTTACAAAGAAAGTTTAAAAATTATCAAGAAACAGGAACTTTAGAGCGAAAAGGAAAGAAGAAAACTATTTATGAGTATTTTGTGGTTGATGGAAAAACTTTAAGCGAAGAAGACAAGAAAATAATAGATATTTTATTTTCTAAATTATCAGAAGAACGAAGAGAAAATATCCAAAATTATTTAAAAGGTCTATTTTCTAGTAGAAGTGAATTGGGAAAAAAAGTATTTAGTGATATTCTTATATTACGGCAACAATTTAAAAAGTATCAAGAAACAGGTAATTTAGATTTTAAAAAATCTGTTAGTGTTCTTGGTAATGAAGAAAAAAAATTCCAAGAACAATTTCAGAATTTTCGGAAAGTACGCTTGCAAAAATATCAAGTTTTATTAGAAGCATTAAAAGTAGTAGAAGAAAGTTTTTATCGTTTAGGTTATACATTTTTAGAATATCAATTATATAAACAAAGTAAAGAACAAGAATTAATTTCTAGAGGAGTATTATCTGATTTAGATTTTCTAAGTTCTTATATAAGTGAAAGTGCATTATTTATTAAAGAAGAACAATCAAAATTTTCTAAAAATTGACTTTTTAATTCGAGAATGTTATTATATTTCTACGTTTTTTCATGTTTAACATGAGATTTTGCTGTTAAAAGGGGGGTGTTTTAATGAATTTATTAAAAGAAGAGTATATGAAGAAATATGCATTTTTAAATATGAGTGAAGAAGAACGGAATCAATTATTAGATCCATTATCAAGATTTATTACTCATGATAACATGAATATAAATTGTATTAAAAGTTTAGTAGATACGCATTTAGAATATCAGATAAATTCTAAAATCTGTATGGGTGATACTCATATTATAAGTAATTTATTATCAATGATTGATAATTCATTAAGTGATACGGATACTTTAAAAATGTTTTTAGAATTGTTAAATCATTATCATATTATTTTTAATGAAGATTATTATTTAAAAATGAAAAGAGAATTGCCTCTTTTTTATTCATTACTTGAACGTTTGGGATATCAAGATATTTCTTTTGAAGAGTTAAAGAAAAAAGGATTGCAAGAAAATAAATTAAAAAGAAAATCTAAAAAAAATTTATATGATTATTTTAAAAAAGAGGGAGAAGAGCTTAGTTTTGAAGATAAACAAATTGTTGATTTTTTGTTTTCGAGATTACCTATTGCTCGTCAAAGGAAAATCAAAAGGTATTTGAGGGTAGAAGAGAGTCAAACTTGGGGAACAAGTAATGATATTTTATTATTACAAAGAAATTTTGAAAATTTTAAAAAGCAAGGCTTTTCTTCTTCTTTATTCGTAGGAACTATTTATAAATATTTTATTCAATTAAATGTTTTGTTTACTAAGGAAGATAAAGAACTGATTGATATTTTATTTGCTCAATTATCTAAAGAAAAACAGGAAAGAATTTCAAATTATTTGAAACATTTATATTCTTTTAATGATGAAGAGGGTAAGAAATGTTTCAATGATATTAGATATTTACGTGTTAAATTTATGAAGTGTAAGAAACTGGGGTATATTCCAACTTCTTATTTTCGTTCTATTTATAAATATTTTGTAAAAGATGATGAGATAATTAGTGAAGAAGATAAAGCTATCGTTGATTTGCTATTTGCTAAACTTTCTAAAGAACATCAAGATGAAATTATTAGTTATATGGATAAAGAATATAGTCAAAAAGGTGCTATGGGTAATGATGTTCCTAGAATGATTTCTTTAATGCAAGCAAAATTTAAGAAATATAAACAGAATATGCAATCTATTAATAAACTGGAACGTACGTTATATTCTTACTTTGAAGATGAGAGTGATCCACTTTCAAAGAAAGATAAAGAAGTAATCGATCTTTTATTTAGTAAATTATCAAAAATTCGTCAAGAAGGAATTAAGGGGTATATTATCGGAAAATATGGTAGTACTGGTTCTATTGGTAAGAAGGCTCATAATGATATTGTTTTATTGCAGCAACAATTTAAGAGATATCGAATAAAGGGATCTTTTGAAAAAACAATTTATGATTATTTTAAAACAGAAAAGGGATTTTTAACTGAATCTGAAAAAGAATTGATAGATGGTTTGTTTGCTGTTTTTCCTAAAGAATATCAAGAAGGAATTTTAGGTTATATGGAAGGAATCTATCATAAAAATAGTGAGATAGGTAAACGTGCTTATAATGATATAAGATGGATGCAACGACAATTTAGTAAGTGTGAAATGGAAGGGTATACGTTTGATTATATAAAAAGAAAATTATATTTGCAGTTTACTTATATAAAGGAAAAATTAAGTGATGTCGATAAATTGGTAATTCATTCGTTATTTATGAGATTATCTTATGAGAAACGTGAAAATATTATTAATTATATAAATGGAAAACTATGTTGTGGCCAATCTTCTTATCATCAGGGTCAAAAAGATATAAATATGTTGAGGAGGCAATTTAAAGATTATTTAAAAAGTGGAAAAATACCGGTTTTGAAAAACCATGTAAGTTTATATGATTTTTTTAGATCTATTAAAGGCGATTTAACGGATGAAGATAAACAAGTAATTGATCATTTATTTAATGCTTTAACAATGGAAAGTCAAGAAATCATTACTAATTATATTCATGGTAAATACAAAAATGGGGATGCTTTTTATAATAAAGCTAACATGGATCTTGGAATGTTACAACAGCAATTTAATAAGATTCAAGTACTATTAGACGCTTTAAAAGTAGTTGAAGAACAATTTTATCGTTTAGGGTATAGTTGTGAAGAATTTAGAATTTATCAAGAAGAATTAGAACAAGAAATTCGAAATAGAGGGGTTACTTCTGAATTAGAATTAATGAGTGCTTTTATTAATGAAAGTTATCAGTTTATAAAAGAAAATGAGGGAAGAAGGTTATAGGAGTATATCTTCTTTTTTCTTTTCCATAATAATAAGGGTGTTACTTATGAAGAAAGCGTTTATGGATGTATCTAAAATATTGGAAAAGGAAAAATTTAAAATAGATGAAAAGAAATATCGTGGATATCAAGTAAATCATTTTTGTGTAGATTATAAGAGTGAGAAGTATGTAAAAAGAGTTCGAGGAGATTATTTTACAATTACTTTTGATTATGTTAGCCTACATCAAAAGCAAAAAATGATTAAAAGAGAATTGATGAAAATTTTAAAACTATTATTTAAAGATTTAAAGACAGCAGATCCTCTTATTATTGGTCTTGGAAACTCTAGTATTTTGTGTGATAGTTTAGGAGTTAAAACAACCAATAAAGTAATGGCTACGAATCATTTTACTGATTTTTTAAATATTCCTAAAGTAGCTTTATTTAATCCGGAAGTTACTGAAAAAACGGGAATTAGTTCTTTTAGTTTAATTGAGATGGTTGTTCGAAAATTAAAACCTAGTATGATTATTATGATTGATTCTTTAGCTACTAATAATAAAGAACTTTTGAATTATTCTATTGAAGTTAATAATACAGGGATTATTCCCGGTAGTGCTATTAAAGATAATAAAAAAATAGATAAGAATACTTTTGGTATACCTGTTATTGCTATTGGTGTACCACTTGTTTTGGAGTTGGATAAGAAGATGTATACGACTCCTAATGTTGAAGAAATTATAAATTTAACTAGTACTATTATTGCGGATGCTTTGAATGATTTGTTTTTTTAAAGAAGGTTTTCTTCTTTTTTTCTTTGGTTCGACATTGATTTTGTTTTTCTTATAATATAATGATATTGGTGAAGAAAAATGAGGCAATTTATAAGTCGTAAAACAGTAAAGGTTCCAAGATATAAACTTTATTATTTTATTTTGGTAATTGCTGTTTTTCTTATTTTCTTTTTTAATTTGTTTATTAATTTTTTTCTAAAGCATGTTTCGGAAGAAGAATTTTTGAATGTGCTTGTTGGAAATAGTCTTGGAGGAGTGACTAATTATCGATTTTCTAATTTGAGTGAAAATTATTTTTATCAAAATGTTTTTGGCTTTAAATTGTTTCAAGATCAAGATGTTTTAAAAGATCATGATTCATTGGAAGATGTTGTAATGCAAGATTTGAATGAAGTGGTTTATATTTATAATACTTTTCAGACCGATCAATATCAAAGTAATTATTTTAATAGTTATAGTATTGCATCTTATGTTACACAAGCCAGTTTTATTTTAAAAGAAGAGTTAGAAAAATTAGGCGTTGGAGCTATGGTAGAAAAGGAGAGTGTTGTAGAAGTTTTAAAGGAAAATAATATTCCTTATACGAATAGTTATGCTGGTTCTAGAATATTATTAGAACAGAGAGTAAAAGAAAAAAGTAGCTTGAAATATTATTTTGATCTTCAACTTTCTGATTATGATCGCGAAGAAACAACGATGGAAATTGAGGGAGTATCGTTTGCTAAAATTTTATTTGTGATAGGAACGGATTATGGCAATTATCAGGAAAATCAGAAATTTGCTACAGAATTAAATAATTTATTAGAAAGTATTAATCCAAGTTTATCTCGAGGAATTAGTTTAAGAGGTGGTACTGGATATCATGGAGTATATAATCAAGATTTTTCACCTCATGCTTTATTAATTCAAGTTGGAGGAGTTCATAACACAATTGATGAAGTGAATCGTTCTTTAGAAGTTTTGGCAAAAGTTCTTGCAAAATATATTTTAGGAGGGTAGAATGAAAAAGAGTAAAAAAAGTAAATATTTTTTTCGAATTTTGTTTTGTTTCTTTTTTGTTTTTGTGGCTTTGCTTATTGCCTATGAATCCGGTTATTATGAAACAAGAATGAGTAATCGAGCAGTGATGACGAAAGAAGCTATGGAGAAATTTGAAGCGGATGTTTCCAATGGTGAGGTTGTCGATATTAAAGATTATTTAAAAGATGAAAGTATTGATTATTCAAATGGAGTTACTAAGTTTGGAAATAAAATAACGAATCGTATTAGTGATGTTATGACAAAGGGTTTATCTGGTTTATTTGATGCTTTAAAAGGACTTTTTTGGTAGTAGTATAGATTTTATGTTAAAAATTTAGTACAATACTTCTTAAAGAGGGATTATTATGTATTTTAAAGTTGTTAATGGTGCGATTGAAATGGATACAAAAAGAATTCTTGAAGAAGTAAATTTAGAAATTAAAGATAAAGATCATGTGGCTATTGTGGGAAGAAATGGATGTGGAAAGTCGACTTTACTTAAAGCAATTGTAAATACGGATCTTTTTGGTGAAGGAATTGGGGAAGAAAAATTTCAGGTTACTATTTTGGGTAATCCTTCGATTGGCTATTTGAGACAAAAGGAAGGATTATCTTTGGATCGTACTTTGTTAGAAGAAATATTGGAAATATATCGCCCTATTATAGAAGTAGAAAAAAGAATAAATAAGTTAGGAAAAAAACTAGAGATGGGTGAGGGGACGATTCAAGATACAAGTGAATATGTGGAGTTAGAAGAATATTATAAAAATATTGGTGGATATGATTATAAAAAGGAATATTTAACGGCGTTTTTAAAAAATGGTTTTACTGATTTAGATTTTCAAAGGAAAATATCTTCTTTTTCGGGTGGAGAGCAAACAAAAATTAGTTTTATTAAACTTGTTTTAAGTAAGCCGGATTTATTACTTTTAGATGAACCAACCAATCATCTTGATATTTTGGGAGTAGAATGGTTAGAGGAATATTTAAAAAATTATCCAAAAACTTTTGTGGTTGTATCTCATGATCGAATGTTTATTAACCGAGTTGCTCATAAGATTTATGAAATTGAATATGGAGGAACTTCTTTTTATGATGGTAATTATGAATATTATGAGAAAGAAAAAAAGAGAAGAAGGGAAGCTCAATTAAAGAGCTATGAAAAACAACAACAAGAGATTCTTCGTTTACAAAGAATCGCTGATCGTTTTCGTTATAAACCTTCTAAAGCAAGTATGGCAATGTCTAAATTAAAGCAAATTGAAAGAATGGAAAAAGTAGAAGCACCAGAAAAAGAAGATCTTCGTACTTTTCATGTCGCTTTTGCAGATTTTAAGAGTAGTGGAAAAGTGGTTTTAACGGTAGATCATTTAAAATTTGGATATCAGAGTCCTCTTGGTGAGGCAACGTTTACTTTGGATAAGGGAAGAAGACTTGGGATTGTAGGTGCGAATGGAACTGGAAAATCGACTTTATTAAAAACAATTATGGGGCAGATTCCTTCTTTTGATGGAACTGTTGAATTTGGATATCATGTTACGACCGCTTATTTTGATCAACAGTTTGATACTTTGAATCCTAATTTGACGGTTTATGCAGATTTTAAGGAAAAATTTCCTTTAAAAAATGATTTTGAAATTCGATCGGCACTGGCTAGTTTTCAATTTTCTTCCGAAGAGATCATGAAAAAAATTGAAGTATTATCGGGTGGAGAAAAAGTGAGACTTGCTTTGTGTGAAGTAGTTTTTAGTAATGCTAATTTTTTAGTTTTGGATGAACCAACTAATCATTTAGATATTTTATCCAAAGAAAAACTAGAAGATGTTTTAATGAATTATCCGGGAACGATTCTTTTTGTATCTCATGATCGTTATTTTATTAACAAAATCGCTGATTCTATTTTGGATTTTTCAAGTCATAGAATCACTTACTATGATTATCCTTATGAGGATTATTTAGAAAAGAAAAAAGAAAATGAGATTGAGATTCATGATTTTGTAAAAAGAGAAGAAAAAGTAAAAAAAGTAAATCATAAAAAGACGATTTCGATTGATAAACAGATTTGTAAATTAGAAGCAAAAATAGAAGAATTAAAGCCAAAATTATTTTTGGAAGAAGTTTATATGGATCCAAAAAAATATCAAGAAATAGAAGAAGAAATTCAAGAATTAGAAGCTCAATTAAATGAACTTATGATGAATTGGGACGTAAATTTTTAGACTAAATGCAGGTTTAGAAAAAAAACGTTAGATTACTAGACTTATTTCAGGATT
>JAGHGS010000074.1 GCA_017888105.1 Bacilli bacterium | reverse complement strand
GTCTGAATAGTCTTAAATTCAAGCATAAAAAATGTCCTCCTTCCTAGAAAGAGAACATTTAAGTTTCATATATAAAAATAAAAACTTACGAACTTTCTAACGTCCGTAAGTTGTATTCAAATGGAGCAAGTGAGCGGAATCGAACCGCCGTCTCAACCTTGGCAAGGTCGCATACTAACCGCTGTACTACACCTGCATGCATAAATATATTATCAAATTATACAGTTAAATGCAAGGAAAAATTGCAAAAATTTTAATTATAGTATATAATTATGTCTAAAGAAGGGTGAATCATGAAAGATAAAATTAAATTATTTTTTCGAAAAATTAGAAAAAATGTTATTGAATATATAGCTACGAATCGCTTATTTATAACTTATGTCATACTTTCTATGGCTGGTCTTATGCTTGTTCGTAATTTTACAATTGATAATATGTGGGATTTTCCTGCTTTTGTTTCTGATTTGGCTTTAGTATTAATTATTGGTTCATTGGGATATTTAGTAAAGCCTAAAAATCAGTATCTTTATTTTATGATTGTATTAATTATATTTACATTAATGGAAGTTATTAATTCTGTTTATTACACGTTTTATACTTCTTTTGCTTCTTTTGGAGAGCTTGGTACGGTTGGTCAGGCTGAAACGGTTATGGGTTCGGTCTATGAAAGAATGAAGATTACTGATTTAATATATATTTTATTTCCTTTTATTTTCTATTTTATTCATAAAAAATTATATAAAACCGCTTATTATAATTTTATGAGTGTTGTTGAAAAAGGAAAGAAGATGTGTGTTGTTACACTTTTAGTTGGATGTCTTTTTTTAGCTTATACTTTTGTTACCGCAACTGGTACAGATTATTCAAGACTTGCAAAACAATGGAATCGTGTTTATGTTGTGGAACGATTTGGTCTTGTTTTATATCAAATCAATGATTTAGTTCAAACTTTGACGCCAAGATTTAGTAGTTTATTTGGGTATGATGAGGCTGCACAAAGTTTTATTGAGTATTTTACCAGTGATGATGTCGATCAGTATGATGGAGAAAATAAGTATACAGGAATATTTGAAGGGTATAATGTAGTATTCATTCATATGGAAGGTATGCAGACATATTTGATGGATTTAGAGTTTAATGGAGTGGAAGCTACTCCAAATCTAAATAGAATTGCGAATGAAGGAATGTTTTTCTCTCGTTTTTATCCACAGGTAAGTATTGGTACTTCTAGTGATACAGAGTTTACTTTAACAACTAGTTTGATGCCAGCAGCTAGTGGGGCAGTATTTACTCAATATTATGATCGTGATTATATTACAATTCCAAAACTTTTGAAAGAAAAAGGATATTATACATTTAGTATGCATGGTAATTATGCTTCGATGTGGAATCGTTCTACTGTTCATCCGGCTTTGGGTTATGATGATATGTATTTTGAAGATACTTATACTTATAATGAAGATGCTGATGATCCGAATAATTTAGAATATATTAATTTGGGTATTAGTGATAAAAAATTCTTTGAACAAGTTGTTCCCATTATGGAAAATATTGAAGCAACTTATACAAATTATATGGGAACTGTTATAACATTGTCTAACCATTCACCATTTAAATTTTTAGATAAATATGGGGAATATGATATGTCAACGACTTATCAAGAATGTGATGAAATAACGGGTGCTTGTGAAGATGTTACTACAAATTATTTATATGGTACTTCGGTAGGAAATTATATTATGAGTAGTCATTATGCGGATGCTGCATTAGGAGAATTCTTTGAATATGTAAATAATTCGGACGCATTCGATAATACTATATTTGTATTATATGGAGATCATGATGCGAAACTTTCTAGAAATGATTTAAATTATTTATATAATTATGATTATAAAACTGGAGAGTTAAAAAGTGAAGATGATCCTACTTATGTAACTTATGATGAATATGATCATGAATTAAATAAAAATACTCCACTTATTATATGGACTAAAGATGAATCAATACGTAGAAAAATACGTGGAGAAATTGATTATGTTATGGGAATGTATGATGTTATGCCAACAATTGGTAATATGTTTGGTATTGAAAATCCATTTGCAATGGGACATGATATTTTTAATATTAAAGAGGATAATTATGTTGTATTTCCTAATGGTAATTTTGTTACTGATTTAATTTATTATAATAATTCAGAAGGTCAGTATAAAGTTATTAAAGAGGGAGCAGAACTTACGACAGATTATATATCTAATTTACTTGAAAAAACAGAAAAAATACTTGATGTTTCTAATGCAATTATTGTACATGATTTAATTAAAAATGAGGGAGAAACGGTTTTAGAAATAAAAGAAAACGAGGCAAAAGAATGAGAAAGAAATATAAAGTTGGGTTAATTATTATTGGTGTTTTACTAGTTATTGTTATTGCTTTGGGAGTGCTTAAAATTTTCTTTTCAAGTGATAAAGAAAATGATCGAGGAGAAGCAAATGTATCGAATATTATTTCTAATATTACGGATTATGGGTATACACTTGATGATCGAGATACCGATTATATGAAAGAAACTTTTTATGAATTAGAAGATATTTTAAATGAGACGGATGTTGATATGGATGCTTATGCAACTACGTTAGCAAAATTATTTGTGATTGATTTTTATACTTTGAATAATAAAATTAATCGGTATGATGTAGGAAGTTTAGAATATATTTTAAGTAGTAAAGTTGATATGTTTCGGCAAAAAGCAATCGATACTATTTATCGTGATATTATCGATAATACTTATCGTGATCGAGTACAAGATTTGCCAGAAATTACAAATGTAACAGTTTTAAGTGTAGAGGATACTACTTATACTTTGGATGATGAGGAAGTAGATGCAAAGAAAGTTACAATGAATTATGAATATAAAGAAGATTTAGGGTATGATACCGAAGGAACTATTTATTTTGTTAGTAATGCTAATAAATTAGAAGTGGCTTCATATAATCCTAGTATTGAAGAAGAGGCATAGAAGGAGTGATTTACATGGGAAAGTTTGATCCAATTGATATTTTCTTTATTGCAATTATATCTACTTATTTTATTACTTTAATATGTATTGGTATTACTTTTCTATGTATTGCAATTAGTAAGAATAAGAAAAATAAATCACTTAATGGTTCTCAAAATGTAATTAAAGAAGAAGTGATTGTTGATAAGAAACCGAAGAAAGAGAAACATAAGAAAGAATGGGATATTAAAAAACTTAAAGATAAACTTGTCGCTGTTCCTTTATTTCGAAAATTATTTATGAAAGAAGTTACTGTGGATAGGGAAGAGAAAAATACAAAAGTATTAGAAACTGAAAAAATAAAAGTAGAACCAAAAGAAAAAATTGAAATTGATAAGAATGTAGAGTCAAATGTAGTTTTAGAAGAAAAGCCTAAGAAAGAAAAATCAGCGGTTGATGAAGAGAATAAAGTGTTAGATACTAAGAGTGATTCTTCAAAAGAAGAAATTGACGTTCAAAAAACAAATTCTAATACAACCTCAAAGACAACTACTAAGAAAACAACTACTGCTAATAAAAATGGTTCTAAGAAAAGTACTGCTAAAAAGTCTTCTAGTTCTAAAAATACTACTAAGAAGACAACTACTTCAAAGAAAAGCTCTAATACTCGTACTACAACTAAGTCTAGTAATTCTAATACGAAGAAGACTTCAACTGCTAAGAAAAATACAAATTCAAAATCATCATCAAAAAAGACTAGTAATACGAAAAAGAATTCAAAAAAATCTTCTTCAAAAAAAGGAAGTAGTACTAAAAAGAAGACTACTAAAAAGTAATTAAAAAGACATTAACTGTTTTATGGTTGATGTCTTATTATTTGCTGACCTATGGACAGTTTTGAATAAACCCAGTGTTTATGCGGGTTTATGAAAGAAAAAGTACGCCCAATAACTTAGAAAAATTATACTTATTTATAACTTTATTTAGTAAATTATGAAATACAAATG
>JAGHGS010000073.1 GCA_017888105.1 Bacilli bacterium | reverse complement strand
CTATTTTTCTTACAAATCCATAATCGTTGATAACTTCTGTATTTTCTTTATAATAATTTCCACTCATAAAATTGATACTATATACTTTTTTAGCTTTCAAATAAGTATCACTTTTCTTTAATTGATTACCAAATAATCTAGACAAATAAGATGCACTTTTCATATACTCTTCCTTACCAAAATTTGTATACATTTCTATTGAAACAATTTCTTCGGTATCTAATATAGCAACAATATCACCAAAAAACACTTTATCTTCTAAATTTGCCCCATATATTGAATAATCTTTAAAAACACGAATACTTTCTATCTTTTTATGAATACCAATATAATCAAAGAAAGACAATAATAAATCGGTTATTAATGATTCATGACTAAAAACAAATTTAAAAGTAATATCATTTGTTAGATTAACAAATGTTTCTGTGAGCATTTAAACACCTCCTTTCGCTCAAGATTTAAAGTTTATCTTAGCATAAAGAGATGTCGCAATTTGTAGAACCATGTCAGGTGCTTTCAAAAGTTCAAAAAAAAGGAATTATTCTCTTGCTGCACAAATAATTCCTCTATTTTCAATAAACTCATCAACATCAATTTCTTCAACTAATTCTTTTTCAAACTCCCCATCTTGATAAGTATAAGTATAATATCCTTCTACAATATCTCCATGAGGTGCGTTACATACACTTTCACCATGATAATTAACATCTTCAACTACTCTCGTAGCATAAATCGTAATCTTATTATCTTCATATGTAATAAATTCCGTATAATCTTTAATAAGCATGTCATCATCATCAATTTCTTTTTCTTCTAACAAAATATTTCCTTCCGTATCAATCGCATAAAGAGTCGTTGATCTTCCATTTGTTCCATCAGTAAAAGTAAATACAATGACATCATCAATCACTTGAAAATTAAGAAAAATCTTATAATCAATACTTCCATTTTCTTCAATATTAAGACCATTTTCTGTATAAAACTCATGTCCATTAATACTAGCCCGAACTTCATCTGGATATCCATTTTCTTTAAAATCAACAAATTCAAATTCTAAAATTTGTTCTTCACCATTTACTTCTAACGTTTTCTTACAATAAATTGCATTTTCTTCATCACAATCTTGAACAACCAAAGATCCTTCCGGAACACGTACTCTTATTCCTTCACTTCTTAAATGAGAATCCTCCAATTTATAAGTACTAGCAAAAAGAATCAGTCCAATAAGTAAAAGTGCAAGAACAACAATACCAATTATTTTTCCTTTCTTCAAAATAAATCCCTCCTCCTAAATTATAAGTAAAGAAAGTTAATTTTTCAAGATTAATTTTTACTCCGTGGATGAGTATTTTGATAAACTTGTTTTAAACGATCCGCAGTTACATGCGTATATATTTGAGTAGTACTTAAAGATTCATGTCCAAGCATTTCTCCAACACTTCTAATATCAGCCCCATTATTAAGTAAATCCGTTGCAAAAGTATGTCGAAGTGTATGAGGAGTAACCCGACTTTTAATATTCTTTTTTAAAGCATAATCTTTCACAATTTTCTCAACACTTCTTGTTGTTAATTTACCAGTTTTACTAACTAATAAATAATCACTATCTACTCCATTTAATAAATGTGGTCTTACCTGATTCATATAAGTATGAAATAAATTCTCATCACAAGCTTTATAAAAAACAATTCTCTCTTTATCTCCTTTTCCCATAACCTTCACTTTTTGTTCTGAAAAAGAAATATCACTTAAACGTATATTACAAAGTTCACTAACTCGAAGTCCTGTACTATATAAAAACTCTACAATAAATTCATTACGAATCGAAATATCTCCATCTTTCTTTTCACAGGAAAACAAAATTTCACATTCACTATGATTTAAAAAATTTGGTAACTTTTTTATAACTTTTGGATTTTTAATAGATGCAAATGGATTCATCGAAATAGCCTTAATTTCCACCAAATAAACATAAAAAGTACGAACCGCACTAAGATATAAAGAAGATGTTTTACTCTGATAATTATGATTTACTAAATATGCTTTATATTGATTTGCAATATCTTTTGTAACATGCAAAAAAGAATAATGATATTGTTCTAAAAATTGATGATATTCTTTTAAAGCTTCTTCATAAGTTTTAATTGTTCTCTGTGAATAATTAAGCTCATAACCCAAATACTCAAAAAAAGATTTAATATAACTATTCATATAAATAAAAATACAACTTTCTTTGTACCATATAAGGCATCCTACCCAAAGCATTTAAAAAATCTTCTTTATTTTCACTATTTTTCACCTTTAAAATCATATCATCATCAACTTTATGATTTAAAAAATTAACAATCTTATTTAAAAATACTTTATCCCCATATTTATCACTTAACAACTTCCACATATCATAATTGTAATCTTTTGTTAGCACTTCAATCTTTCTTGTATATTTATTTTCATAATAAATGATTACTAAAGGCATCTGTTCATGAACATCAAGTAAATTTGCTTCTTTTATAGAATTCATAATTTCCTGCTTACTAAATTTTAGAGTAAACGAATCCAACTCTTCTAAATTCGTAGAGCTAAAACCATGAGAAATATTTAAATCAAATAAATTAATTGGAAAATAATTTTTAGGTTTCGATTCAACGGCCAAATAATATTTATTTTCCATATACTTCACTCCTAATCTAATAAAAGTATAACACTTAAAATCCATCTTGTAAAACTATATTATCAAATAAGCATAATAAAACACAAAAATACCAAGCATGATAATAGCCTCTTTCCTTGTTATAGTCCTCTCACTTCGAGCAAAATAGAAAAGTAAGAAAGAAGACAAGAATAAAATAACAATATCAATAAATCCAAATCCACGTAAAGCCATATCCCCATAAATAACAATAGGAAGGCCTAAAACAATACAAATATTAAATATATTAGTACCTATAATATTACCGAGAGCCATATCAAACTCCCCTTTTTTAGCACTTGTAATAGTCATCACCATTTCCGGTAAACTAGTACCAATGACAATTGCCACCATCGTAATAATTTTATCACTAACATGTAAAGCATTCGCAATCTTGGTTGCACTATCGACAATAAGATCACTACTAAAAACAATAAGCAAAATAGATACAACCATTAAAATAAGTGCTAAATAAATAGGATATTTAATTTCTTCTTTTAAAGATTTTTCATTTTTATGAAAATTTTTTGATAGTAACATGCTTTACTTTAATAGGTCGAATAAAGCTAGCAAGACCGATAATCAAAAACACATTGACAATCGAGCTACCAATTACATTAGCAAATGCCATTTCTGTATTTCCGGCCGCTACACTTCGAAAAGAAATTGCTACTTCCGGAGCACATGTACCAAAAGCAACAATAGTAAGAGAATAAGCATTTTAGGAACACCAAGACGCATTGCAAGACTAGATGCAGCATCTACCAAAATATCACTTGCCTTAATAATAACAATAAAACCAATAATTAAAAATACTACTGCTATATTCATCGATCCTTATAATTATTTTACACGATAATGAAAAAAATAAAAGTTTTTTCAAAATAGTAATGAAAAAAACTTGACTTTAAATAGTAAGAATGATATATTGTTAATGCAATCTTTTGGACCTCTAGCTCAGTTGGTTAGAGCATCCGGCTCATAACCGGGCGGTCGTAGGTTCGAGTCCTACGAGGTCCACCATCTATGCACGTGTGGCGGAATTGGTAGACGCACTAGACTTAGGATCTAGCGGTTCATTCCATGGGGGTTCGAGTCCCTTCACGTGCACCAACTTGTACACAAAAAGTTCTCAAAATTGAGAACTTTTTTTAATAATATTTGAAACAAAAAATGTTTAAGACAAACTTTCTAAAAAAGATTCCAACATTTCTTTTGCAGCATTCACATCTCCTTCATCTAAATACTTTAAATCATCAATAATATCTTCAAAAGATAACATAAAATCTTCTTCTAATACTTCTTCATAATCTTCAAACATAGCTTCTAGAGTATCAATCGCTTCTTCTACCGTAAAATCAGAATCAATCAATTCTTGATACCTAGTTAAAAACTCCTGATAAAATTCTTCTTTTAACTTTTCCTTAAAACTTAAAAGCATTTCTTCTAACTCATCCCTATTTTCAAGCTCAAATGAATCCAACAAATCTAAAACTTCATTTGTTTTTTCTAATATTTCAATTCTCATTTTATCCTCCTTACCCTAATTATATAATAAATTAAAACAATTTGCCAAATAAATTAAAATAAGTTATAATAAACCACATGAAATGGGGAAAAAAAGATGAATCAAAATTTACTAAAAATTTATGCTTTAATCATGTTAGAATGCCGTCTCCCTCTAGAAGATGCAAGCACCCTTTTTAAGATAGATTCCAAACTATTAGAAAAAAATTTAACAGACCCAAATATAGTAAGCAGCTTAATAGCAGATGGAATAAAATACTTAATATACTATGAAGCCTTCGATACTTATGATGACCTAGAAAAAAGGCAATTTAAAGCAAATTTATATTTAAGAAAATTATTTAAAATATTAAAAGAAGAAAACAAAGAAACAAGAAAAGAAAAATTAAATCAATTTATTATGGATATAAGTGGTCCCAATTTAAATTTCCTTTCTTATCGAAATCCTAATAAATCTTATTCTCCAGAAGAAAAGAGAAAAATTTTAATATTTCAGTTAAAATTTGCTTTAAGCAATCAAATTTTACATGAACGTTTTGGAATTCATCACAATACAATTAAAATGGCTACAAATGAATTAACAGAAGAAAATTTAAAAAGACGACTAATCTCTTTAAATGAATTTTTACAAAGTCAGTATTGGAAACTTAGAAAAAGATAAATAATATAGTGCAAAACATACTACGACAAAAATCAATTCGATAGGGAATTGATTTTTTATCTTATAGGAAAGTACACTTCAAAATACGTGTATTTTTAAAATTTATTCTTGACGAACATATGTATTTGCTGATATTTTTATTATCAGGGGTGATAATGATTATGAAAATAAATAGAGCATATCAATTTCGTTTGTATCCAACAAAAGTTCAAGAAGTACTTATTCATAAAACATTTGGATGTACGAGGTTTGTTTATAATTATTGTTTGGATTTAAAAAGAAATAATAAATATTTAACAAAATTTGATTTAATAAAAGAATTACCAAAGAAAATGTTAGAAAATAAAAATAATCACAAACATTTGCGAAAAGAAATCGCAAGTGCAACATTCAGTGAAATTATAAGAATACTCAAATATAAGTGCAACTAGTTAAATAAGATATTTATACAAGTAAATCCATATTATGCGAGTAGTCAGGTTTGTAGTAGATGTGGATTAGAAATAGAGCGAGATTACAATGCAAGCTTAAACATATTACATGAAGGGTTGAAATGTTACAACAATTAAATTAAAATAGGAATATAAAATAAATAAAAGAAGTACGGGAGCGACTCTCGGAGTTAATGTCTGTTATGTAAGAAATTACAGCAGAAAAAACGAATCGTGAGGTTCG
>JAGHGS010000006.1 GCA_017888105.1 Bacilli bacterium | reverse complement strand
ATAAAGAAGTTGTTCCTCTAACAATTTCAATTAAATGCTGTTTATCATCATATTTCCGATAATTATGTTTATCAACACGAGATAATTGTCTAGCATTTTGAATTGCATTATTTGATAGAGAAGTAGTCCCACTAGCATTAGATTTTGCTCTTGTTCTTGATACATTTTTTCTATTTTTATCACTACCCAAATGTAGCGAGTATGCAAGTTCTGACATATATAAATCACATCCTTTCTTTGCACTTATTTTGTTTATGACAAAATATTTAACCCCCTAGGTATTTTGACACAAGTATCAAAATAACCTCGTGGGCTAGGGATTCCCTAGAACCCTTTTGAAACGTATTTCGTAATGTTTTAAAACTTCGTAATAAAACAATACTACATAAGTTTATAAAATGCTTTTCCCACTTTCACGAGTAAACTCGCAAAACGTGTTCGCATTTTATTCTTCTATAGAGAGCAATTCCTTTTTAACAGGTTTAACACCAATTTCAATGGGAATCGGCTCTCTCATATAGATAACACTATCGTTTGTTTCATCTGGTATATAATCAAATGCACTATCTATATCTTGCATTTGAAATTCATCATTTTCACGAATATAGATTATTCCATATCTATATTCTTTCATTTTTATATTAGGATCTATCTTACAATAATCTTCCATTGGGAATATTCTTACAATAGCACGATTATCTTGTAAAAAGTTGAAATAGAAAACTCTATCTTCAACATAATAAATTGCTTCTTCAAAACCTACATCATAGTATTGTCTTAATCTCATTATGTGTTTTCCAACTTCTTCTTCAGGTAGATAATTACTAAATCTTAATTGACCTACTAAATTACCAAATAAAGTAGGAGTTTTAATATCAATATAACCAGCACTAACTAATTCATTACAAGGACGACATATACTTTCCCTAAATCTAACTTCATCAACTATAACAACTTTGTTTTTTTCTAACAAAGTTATATCATCGACATACTTCATAATTAAATTTGATTTTTCTTCCCTTGTATAATCTTTCCAAGTTTTAGTTCTTTCTTTATACTCATCTTTTAATTTAACTTTATTGATAAAGTCGATATCTCTTTTTAATAAAATGTCTTGTGGTGTAAATTTTAATTCTTCAGTAATATTAGTAGTATTAAGTTCACTTTGTATTTTAGAAATTGCTTCATCGACAATTTTCTTTTCAGCATTATATTCTTCTAAATCAAATGCACCAGAAATATATGCTTTTCTAATTCTATCTAGTTTAGCATTTTGTTTATCAAGTTCTTTTTCTAACAGTTCTTTTGGTTCATCAAATTTTTGCTTAATCATAGGTAAGAAGAATTGATTAACAACACTATCATATTCTACTATTTCATTGATAAAGTTTTCAAAGTATTCTTCAATAACATTTTCTTTTAAATTAAGTTTACAATCATTACAATAATAGTAATAATATACATTTCCATTTTTCTTTTTAGTTGCTTTACCACCCATTAAATTATTACATCTTGGACAACGAATTTTTTGTAAGAATAAATAAGTTAAAGTTCTTTGATATGCACGAGAGTTCTTTTTCTTTTGGGCTTGGCAATCTTCCCACATTTCTTTACTAACTAATGGCTCAACAACATTTTTATAATAAGTAGGGTGTTTTGTTCTTTTACCATGAACAAAATCTCCTTTATAAACTTCATTTTCTAATATTGCAGTAATAGTTGAATCTCGCCAATTAGTTTTCCCTAATACTTGTTCTTCGTTTAATATATTACTTATTGTTTGATAAGAGTTTCCATTATAATATAATTCAAATATTCTAACTACAACATCTTTAGTAGAGTAGTCTATTACAAGTTTCTTATTTTCGTGTTTATAACCTAATGGGGCTTGACTTGGTAAATGTCCTTGTTTAATTGCACCAGCTAAACCAACTTTTGTTCTTTCACTAGTTCTTTCTATTTCATTTTGAGATACTGACATAAGTAAGCGAGATACCATTTTCCCATTAGCATTAGTTGTATTAACTTCATCATTAGCACAATCTATATAAGCATCATTTTCATCAAGAAAAGTCATTAACTTTTCCCAATCAAATATACTTCTTGTTATTCTATCTAATTTAAGAGCTATTATAGTGTTAATTCTTTTAGATTTGATATCTTCCTTTAATCTTTCAAATTCAGGTCTATAATTGCCTGTTTTAGCACTAATTCCAGCGTCTTCATAATAATCAACTATCTCATAACCTTTAAACTTACAAAATATTTCTAATCGTTCTTTTTGTTCTGGTAAACTAAAACCCTCACGTGCTTGATCTTCGGTACTAACTCTTAAATATAGTCCACATAAATTTTTCATACACAACACATCCTTTCTTCAAAAAAAGAGAGACAAAAGTAATAGAAATACATACTACTACCTTTATCTCTCTAACTTTTACAATTAATATAAATTTTCTTTCTTATTACCATAATGCATAACCCCCATTAATACATTTAGGCATATATCTTTCAGTTGCTTTATATAATAATATTTTTGTCTTAAAAAGTCAATAGTTAGCGAAATATCAGGCATTTAGTAGATTTTTAATATAATCTTCAAGTTCCACAAGTTGAATCTTTTTATTTAGACTACCAACATAAATATCAGTAGAATAATTAAATGCTAGAAAAGTAGTATCTTTAACAATAATCTTATGT
>JAGHGS010000072.1 GCA_017888105.1 Bacilli bacterium | reverse complement strand
GAAACACTTATATTATACTACTATCAGACTTATTTCAGCTTTTCATCATAAAACGGAATTTCAAATGAAATTTAGCAAATTTGACAAAATTCAAATGTCCATATTGATATTTTGGTAAAAATTAGTTATAATAATAAAAAGAAAGTAAAAGGAGGAATTTATAATATGAAAGAAGCAACTGGAGAATTAAACATGACAGTTATTACAGTAGTAGCAATCGCTGCTGTGGCAGCATTTTTCTATGCATTTGTATGGCCAAATATTAAAACGTCTATTAACAGAAATACAATTTGTGCCAGTGCATGGGGATGTACTGATTGTGATGGTAAAAACTGTACTTGTAGCTATTGCGAAGAAGGCGACGCAGCATGTAATAATCCGAAAACGATAAAATGTCCAGACCAATCTTCTAGTGGTAGTGAGACAAAAGATTAATAATTAGAGTTAACTAAATAAATGGAGGGAATGAAGAATGAAAGAGGCATCGGGAGAACTAAATTTAACTGTAGTTGTAGTTATTATAGTGGCACTTTTGTCTCTTTTTTTCTTTTCTATTCTATGGCCAAGTATTCGGAATAATTTTGCTAAAGAAACAAGATGTGATGAAGCAATCTGTCCAAAAAAAGGAACAACTCCTGAAAATGGTGTAGCAACTTGTACTTATCGTGATAAAGATGGGACAGAACATGACATTACATGCGCTTGGAAGGGTTAGTTGAGGTGATAAAGAAAGATGAAAGAGGCAGTAGGCGGCATATCATTATTTAACATTGTTATTGTCTTTGTTCTACTTTTTGTAGGCTATATCAGTTTGTCAATTAACTATTCCAAGGCATATAATGTTAAAAATGAAATTATAAATATTATTAAAAATCAGGGAGGAGTATGTACTTCATCTTCTCCAAGTAGTAATAATAATTGTTATAATTTTGCAGAACAAATAACAGATTATTTTAGAGAAGCAAATTATCGTAACACAGGAACCTGTGAAGATGGATGGGTAGGATATAATAGAGAAGGATTAATTGATTATAATAATGCTTCCTTTTGTGTTCGTGCCGTTCGTGCGAATTCGAATTCGGAACTTCCTAATGCTTTATATTATCAAATAAAAGTATTCTACCAATTAGATTTACCAATTATTAATAGTTTTTTTGAATTTGCTATTTATGGTGAAACGGGACGAATCTATGAACCGAATGAATGTATAGAAGACGTTAGTAGTTATCCTTGGTGCAGTGGGGTGATAGAATGAGACAAACAATCGGTGGAACATGGCTTTTAGGATTAATGATCGTATTTATCATGTTATTTGTTGGTTTTATTGTCTTAACTCTAAATTACTCAAGAACGGTAAGAATCAAAAATGAAATGATTGATATGGTAGAAAAATACGAAGGATTAAATGAACAATCAATTGAATTAGTTAATAATTATCTAATATATACAAATTATGATGTTGAAGGAACTTGTGTATCAAGAGGAGAAGACACTACCGGTATATATGGCTCTAAAAATTTAAATAATACCAACCTTGAACCAGTTCGGGAAGGTGAGAAATATTATTATTGTATAAAAAAATATGACGGTACCAATACAACAAACTATTATCAAATTATGATATTTTATAAATTTAATTTGCCAGTTATTGGAGACACATCCAGTTTTATAATTAAAGGTACAACAAGTAATTTTCAATCAAATGATGAAGATCGGTATGAAGATGCAATAGGAGATTAGAAAGAGGGGAACAACATGAATGTAATCGTTTCAAATAAATATCAAAATATGTTAGCAACACTAGATATTGACGTTATAAAAAGTATTAATGGAGAATTTGAAGTAGAAGAACTAGCAAGCATTTTTACCAACTTTTATTTCAATAAAATGATTATCGATATTACTGCAATTAAAGGATACCAAAATATAAAAAATATTCAAAAGTTATCTGTTAATTTTGATCCAAGTAAATTAATCTTATTATTAGATGATTCAGCCATGGTAAATAGTGGAAGTTATTTATCTGGTTTAGTATCCATGGGAATTTATAATTTTACTAGAAATATCAATGCTGTAAAATTTTTAATTGATAATCCTAACTCATATAAAGATGTAGCCCAATATCATAATTTAAATGGAAATAACGATAGTAATGTACTAGAATATGATACATTTACTGGAACTGGTAGTGGGGGATTACGAATTGTTGGTTTTAAAAATGTAACAGCCCATGCCGGATCAACAACTTTGGTTTATATGTTAAAACGTCATTTAGAAGTAGCCTACAATGTTGTAGCAATTGAAGTAGATAAAGAAGACTTCCGTTATTTTAATGATAAATCTTTAAAGTCAACAACATCTCTTGATTTAGCCTTTAATATAGCAAACAATCCAGATGCAGAAGTAATTTTAGTGGATTTAAATGATTCAAATCAAGGAAATTTATGTAATGATATTATTTATTTAATTGAACCAGGATTAATTAAATTAAATAAATTGATTCGTCAAGATAGAGAAGCATTTGAAAAATTAAAAGATAAAAAAATAGTTTTAAATAAAAGTGTTTTAACGAATAAAGATATCAATGATTTTGAACACGAGTCAAATAGTAAAGTCTTCTTTAATATTCCTTATTTAGATGATAAAAAAGAGCATGAACAAATACTAGATGACTTTTTAGTAGCACTTGGTTTTTCTAGATTAAACAGTAGTAGTTCCGGAAAAGCAAAATTATTTAACATTTTTAAATAAGTTACTTAACAAAAAGTAACTTTTTTAGTTTTAAAAATAAAACTTTATTGATATAATATTGATTAAGGGATGTTATATGAAAAAAATAAGTATATTTATTTTAATAATTGCTTTAATAGGAATATCAACACTTACAGTGTATACATTAACACATCAAAATGTAAAAGGAGATCAAGTAATTCGAAAAGTAAAAAGTATTGAAAAAGCCACAAGCAATATGACAGAAAATGAATTGAGTGAAACCTACAACGTCGAATTAAATGGTAAAAGACATAGATTGAAATGTGTTTATTTAGTAGTTTTTGAAAAAAAAGAAGTTAAGATAAACTTAACTTTATATTTAGATGGTTTTGAAATCTACAATAAAGATATCGAAAACAATTCGAAAGCGAAAACAATTGAAGAAGTATTTGAAGAAAATAGTAATCTAAGAATAGAAGAAGCAAATATTCAAATTATAGAATCAGATAAAGACTATTTATTAATAGACATGATTACAAACTTAAAAGATGAAAAAGAAGAGTATTTTGTTTGGAATGATAAAAGAAATGTAGTATTAGAAAACATTTTAGTATATGATCAAACTTTAAAATATGATTATGAAACAGAAGAAGAAAATATCTTTTATGATGAAGAAAAACAAGTCTTAGCAAAAATAGAAAACAATACAATCTTTGCTTTAGAAGAAAAAGAGGAAGAAGATACCACTATATTAGAAGAATATAAATATACAATTAAAAATAACAAAGCAGAAAAAGAATTAATAAATCGTTATGAACCAAAAAAATAAAAGCCCATAAGGGCTTATGAACAATTAAAAAACATTTATTGTTTGAATTAGTAGAATTTGATATTAGTTAAGTAAAGGAAGTATATCAAAGAATGGAAAAGAATATTCAAACAAACTAAATGTTCGAGAATGTATACTACAACAAAAAGAAGTGTTTGTCAAGAAAAAAATGCATAAATTTGCAATTTTTTTTAAATAGTAATGAATTGATCCAAAAAATCAATTTTGTTTTAAATTCATTAAGATTCCCAAAAATAAAAAATAAACAATAATATTAGTACCACCATAACTAACAAAAGGAAGTGGAAGACCAATAATGGGAAGAATTCCTAAATTCATTCCAATATTTTGAATTTGAGCAAAAATAAACATTGCCAAAAATCCTCCAATAAATAATCGATCTTGTTTCTTTTTGGATTTAAAAAGCTGTCTTAAAAAGTAAATATCTAAAATAAAGAAACAAAGTAAAATAAGAATAAAACTAATAATACCAAGTTTACTGATAGAAAAGGCAACAATAAAATCAGTAGGTGCCTCCGGAATATAAACACCTTCACTTCCCGAAAAGAAATGCGATGTTCCAATGGATATTAAAGCTCGATCTAATTGAAAAGAGTCATTATTGACAAAAGTTAAAATTCGATCCACACGATAGAAAAAGGAAGTACCGATAAGTTGGATAAGCAATTCTTGATTAAAATAATATAAATAAAAGAATATTCCAAAAAATAAAATTAAAACAACTCCAAAGAGAATATACCACTTATAATTAATGCGATAAACGAAAATCATTCCCATCATAATAATAAAATAAATAATAATTGCACCAGTATCAGGTTCTAAAAAAACAAACAAAGAAGGAATCAAAGTAATAAAAATCGCTTTTAATAGAACTTTAAATTCTTGCTTCATATTACTACTTTTTGACTGAGCTAATATTTTACTTAAATATAAAGAGAGACTAAATTTCATAAGTTCACTAGGTTGAAAAGAAAAATAAGAAAATCGAAACCAAGCTTTAGAACCATTAACGGTTGTTCCGAAGAATAGAACTAATATTAATAATAAAACATTAATCCAGTAAATATATTTCGAATAACGAAAAAACACTTTTGGTTTAACAATAAAGAAGATAATAAGCACAAAAAAACCAAGAACAAACCATAACGTCTGTTTAAAAAAGTAATTCTCATACCCCACCATTTTGCTAACCTGTAACATATTTAAAAGAGAAACAGTAATAAGAATAAGAATTGGAATCATTAAAATAAGCATTCGTCCTATAATTTTCTTTTTCATATTATTATTATGTTTCAAAATGAAAGTTTTATCATAAAATGTAATAGAGGTGTTCTAAAATGAAAAAAGATTTACCAAGAGTATATGCTAACCCAATCGATAAAGATATAAGAAATAATAATGACATTTATGTTAGCAAAAATGAGGAAAGAAATCATACTAAAAAAATAAACGTTTACGAAAAAATCAATCAAATTTTTGCTTCTCCTCATCATGTGTATAAAAGTAATGTTTTTATTCAAACTAGAAATGGAGAGATTAAAACAACTATAGTTGGCAAATCTGGAAATTATTTATTATGTTTAAATGGCGATCGAATCAATATGCTAGATATTTTAGATATCGAAAAAATATAAACAATTGTACGCGTAAATTTGACAAATAAAATAAACTATGGTAAAATATTAATCACTTCGCAAATGAAGTAGGAGGAAGTAATTATATGAAACCGTTATGTATTAAAATGGCATTTGTTATTTTAATTACAAGTAGTTTAATTATTGGATACAAAGAAAAAAATAAAGAAAAGATTTTAGTAGAAAATATTGTTGTTGAAAATGTATTATATAGAAGTGATACCGTTTTAGACCGTTATGCTAAAATAGAAGAAGTAGTAGAGGAACCAATTGTTTATGAAGGTCTAACATTAACCGAATTAAGTGCAAAAATTGATAATGTATTAAATTCTAGTTTAGATGGATATGGAACAACGATTGCAAAATTAGCAATAGATAAAGGGGTAGACCCAGTTGTAGCAGCATCTATTATTCTAGTTGAAACAGGATGTAAATGGACTTGTAGTTCTCTAGTACGTAATGCAAATAATGTAGGTGGGATGAAAGCTAGTAGTGGTAGATATGCTTCTTTTGAGTCATTAGAAGCAGGTTTAGAAGCTTTTATCAATAATCTAGCCAATAATTATTATGCAAGAGGATTAACTACACCAGAGGCAATAAATACCAAATATGCAGCCAATCCAAATTGGCATGATGATGTATATTATTATGTAGAAGCAATTATGATGAGTTAATTGCTTTTTAAATTGCTTTTTAGTATAATAAAATAGGTGAAAAGAATGAATATAACATATAAAAAACTATTTGATATCACATATAACAATAAAATATTTACAATATTTATAGATAATCATAATCGCCGTACGTTTTTACAAAAAGATCAAAAAGGCGAATATATTTATCCCACATTAGAAGATTTTAAAATTTTAAATCACATCTATAATATCCATAATCCTTTCTTATCTTCCGATTTAAAAGATTACTTTTTTAAAGAAAAAATTCGCTTTGCAAGTGGAGTGTTAGCCCTAACAGTAGTTACTTCTTCTCTAAGCAACACTTTAGAAGAAATTTTTAAAAATTATCAAGTAGAAATAACAGAAGAAGAAATTACACTAATAGAAGAGGATACAACCCCAGAATTACAATTTATTAATGATTTAAAAGAATTAGATAATATCTTAGGATACACTGATATTTCTAAAGAACAAGTAATTTTAGCAATAGAAAGTAACAACAACATCAGCAATTACTACAAAGAAATTATGAAAAATTTAATAAATAAAGTTTGTGAAGAATATCCAAATATTGATTTAAGAGTATTTTATGAAAATATAAAAACATTAAAAATAAATGAATTGACGGAACAAGATTTTCATTCCCAATTTAGTGAATTTACGGTAGCAAATTACGATTCTGTAACAAATACTGTAAATTTAAGTCCAAATGTTTCATTAAAGACTCTATATCATGAATTTGCTCATGTTATGTGGACTTTTTATTGGCCCGATTTAGGAATTTACCGAGTATCAAGGTATAGAGCTCTTAATGAAGCAATGACCAATAAAGTATCATATATGCTTTCATCTGAAATAAATACTTATATTAATGAAGGGCTTATATTAGATTATTTCATGACTTATACAGATTTTACTTATGAAGATTATATGCGATATGGAATCGATAAATTAATAGAGCAATTAAAAGAAAAATATTCAAGTATAGACTTTAATTATATTTGTAGTGCAATAGATTCTATGAAAGATTCTTATACAAATTTAGGGGTAACAATACCACTTTCTTCTAGTGAAGGATTATTAGAAGAATTATTTTCATTAGCCCTTTTAAAGATAAATCCTGAACATCCATATGAATCATTTATAAACTTTGCTCTATTACTAGATCAAAATAACATTTTATTTGAAGAATATTTAAATAAATATAATTCTAGATTAACACAATTAGGATATTCTACGATTTCTAAAGAAGAATTAAATAAAATAACAGAACCTTATCAAGACTTTTCCTATATAATTGGAACAGAAGAGCAAATCTATATAGGAAAAATAATACCAAATCAAATGAATAAATATATAATCTTAGATAACAATAAAGAAAAAGAAATCGATTTTTCAAACATAGATATGATACGTTCTTTTTCTAATTTTAGCTATCAACTTTCATTAGCTTATTTACAATATTCAAATATCTTCGGTACCAATGAATTTTGGCAAAAAACAATAAAAGATTATGGAAATATTAGCGATGCCGATTATAAAAGTGTACCAATCTATTTGAATAACAAACTTTTAATAGAAGAAAATCCATCAAACTTATATATCCAAATAGGAAAAAATGCTCAAGATCAAGTAGGTTTTTTAATTACCGATAAAGATCAAAAAATCATATACAAAACGGATAAATCATTACTTCATTTATCCAATTATGTTACTTTATATTCTTATATGAAAGAATACCAAATAACCGATAAAATTGAATTATCATACATATTAAATAATAGTTATTTATTAGAAGTTTCTTCTTCTTTTCGAAATCTAGAAATCGAAGGAAAAGAAATAAAAGTAACCCCATTATATATAATGACAATTATAGATGATTATAGAGGTGGAAAAGGTTATTTAAGTGATTTTAAAGTAATGAAAACAGATTATGGAACAAAATTATCTCCAGCTCTAATTTTTTTAGATATCGAAATAGATGAAGATATAAGTTTATATACGATTCTTAA
This sequence comes from Bacilli bacterium, assembly GCA_017888105.1. Taxonomy (GTDB): domain Bacteria; phylum Bacillota_I; class Bacilli_A; order RF39; family UBA660; genus Caccenecus. The sequence continues at coordinate 2,514 of JAGHGS010000072.1, read as the reverse complement.
TTACTATCATCTTATAAATGAAGAACAAACAGAATACAGCCTCACAATACCAGAAATAACGAATTTAATTACAAATTATGTCAATGAACAAAAGGAAATAAAAGCAAGATAAAATTGCTTTTTTTTGTAATTTAGAATATAATTAAGTTAGGTGATAAAAGTGATAGAAAATAAAAAAGTATTAATATTAGGAATGGCTCGAAGTGGTTATGAAGTAGCCAAATTATTAAGTAAAGGTAATAATAGCATATATATAACCGATATGAAAGATCAAGATAAAAATCAAATAGAAGAATTAAAAGAATTAGGAATTGAATTTATAAAAACAAATGAACCAGAAAATATACTTGATACTTCTTTTGATATACTAATTAAAAACCCTGCTGTTTTTCCATTTCATCCCTGCATAAAAAAAGCAAGAGAATTAAATATTCCTGTTGTAAATGAAATGGAAGTAGCATACCATTATATAAAACATCCCATAAAAATTATTGGAGTAACAGGAAGTAATGGAAAAACAACTACGACATCTCTGATTTTTGAAGTACTAAAAAAAGCTGGTATTTCTGTAAAATTAGGTGGTAATATTGGAACTCCTTTATCAAAAATAGTGAATGATTTACAAGAAAATGATATTTTATTACTAGAAATATCAGATCATCAATTAATTGATATGAACGATTTTAAAACCGATATAAGTATTTTAACCAATCTTTGTCCAACTCACTTAGATTATCATGGTTCTTATGAAAACTATAAAAGTGTAAAAAAGAAAATATTTAACCATCATACAAGTGAAGATCTTGCGATCATAAATGCATCAAATTATGATTCTATGGAATTAACAAAAGATATAGAATCTACAAAATATTATTTTAATAACGAAGCAAACTATTATACAGAAGAAAAAATTTATGTGGATAATACACCAGTAATAGACACAGAAGATATTATTTTAAAGGGAAATCATAACTATGAAAACATTTTAGTAACATATTTAATAGCCAAAATTTTAAAGATTGATTTTAAGTATGTGAAAGAAGTTTTAAAAGAATTTAAAGGAGTAGAACATCGTTTGGAATATGTAAATACCAAAAATGGGGTAAGCTATTACAATGATTCCAAATCAACAAATCCAGTCTCAACAATTACTGCTTTAAAAAGCTTTGATGATAACATTCATTTAATATTAGGAGGAATGGAAAGAAGTCAAGACTTTAATGATTTAACTCCTTACTTATCCAAAGTAAAATGTATTTATGCAATAGGAGAGGTTCGAGGAAGAATTATGGATTTTGCCAAAAAGGAAAAAATTGAATCTTATGAATTTGCAACTTTAAAAGAAGCTATGGAAAAAGTAAAAGAAAATGTTAAAAAAGGGGATATTGTTTTATTATCTCCAGCATCGGCTTCATGGGATCAATATTTAAAGTTTGAAGACAGGGGAGACGAATTTAAAAGTATTGTAAATAATTTAGAAAGTGTGTAGTATGAGAATAGTCTATAGTTTCCCAGAAACCATTAAGGAAACTGAACAAAAAATAGAAAAGATAAAGAGTCTTGGATTTGATGCCATTCAAATACCTCCAATAGAACCACTAAAAGAAGAAGATAAAACGGTTTGGTGGAAGGCATATCAACCAATTAGTTTTAACATAGGTAATGTCTATGGAACAAAAGAAGAATTAACCAAATTTTGCATGGAATGTGAAAAAATTGGTTTAAGAGTTTATGCTGATGCTATTATCAATCATATGGGAGCCGATAATCATAATCCTTTAATTCCTCATGAAAAGGTAGATCCGGTATTAAGAAATAATCCAGCATATTGGAAAGAAAGAATAAATGTTACGGATTGGCATAATAGATATGATGTAATCCATCACTGTATGAACTTACCAGGTTTAAATGTTTATAATCAAGATGTCGAAGACATGATTGTTGAATTCTTAAATGAACTAATTGACTGTGGTATAACTGGTTTTCGTTTTGATGCAGCCAAATCAATTGGATTACCAAGTGAAGGATATCGTTTTTGGCCCAATCTAATTTATCGATTAAAAAAATATGGATTATTCTTATATGGAGAAGTAATATTTGAAGAAAATCCCAAAATTATTGATGAATATGCCAAGTATATGTACGTATTAGGAAACTATGATGGAACAAATAGAGAAAAAATGGTTAAATTTATTGAAACTCACGATACTTATCTAAGTGAAGACTCTTTAGGCTATTCTAAATTTTGGAGTACCGATAAAGTAATTAATGATTATTGTAATTTAGTGAAATATTATGATAATACTCTTTTCTATATAAGGCCAAATGATTCATTATGGCTAGATGGAAGAATAAAAAAAGCCCATGGACTTACAAGAGTAAGGAAAAAGTAAAGAACCAAAACTTTACTTTTTTTTAATTTTTTGCTATACTAACCCATAGGTGATAAAATGCTTGTATGTGGTAAAAATGTTTTAAAAGAAACACCAATTCATAAAATTCATAAAGTATATT
>JAGHGS010000071.1 GCA_017888105.1 Bacilli bacterium | reverse complement strand
GCTTCTTAGGTGTTTTTGTTCCAACACGAGTACATACACCACGTTTTTGAGGTCCTTTTGCATCATTTTGTTTTCTTTCTAAAGCATTATAACCTACATTTAATACTGGTGATTTACTTTTTCTAGTCTTATCCTTTCTGTTCTTCTTAACAAGTTGATTAATCGTTGGCATGTATATCCTCCCTCCTAATTAACACACATCCTGGTGTATCAGAATTTCTATTAAATTTAGCTCTACCTAGGTAGAACCAATTTAAAACGCAGTACTACTATAACATTATATTATATGAAATGTCAAGCATTTTTTTACATTTTTTACATCGTGATAAAAGTATAAAAGTAAATCAGTTTTTTCCTTGTGCAAGCAGCACCTGCACAATCAAATAACAAGCACAGTCTAATATGCTTTTCTCTTTGTGTTTTTCGCTAAATTTATCATTTTGGCGGAGCCGACAAAATGATAAAACCATATTCAAAGTCAACAATATTGTCACAATTAGAAAATAATTATACTATATTTAAAACTATATAAGCTTTATTTCTGCTACTAACCACTAACACAATACAATAAATATGTACAAACTATGTTTTCAAGTATTTCTCTACATTATCTTCTTCCAAATTCTGTAATTCCTCTAAAAATTTAGCTAATCCATTAACATCTTTTTCACGAATAAACCATAAATATTCTTCTCTTTTCTCAAAAGGAATTACTAATGGTGCTTTTAAATTCATAAGTAAATAATAATTAATAAGAATTCTTCCTGTCCTACCATTACCATCTTCAAAAGGATGGATATATTCATAATCAATATGCATACTAGCCAGATCTTCAAAATTAAATGAATATAACAACTTTTCGTTATATTTCAAAATAAATTCGTTCACCAAAGCTTCAATATCTTTAGGATAGGGAAATGTATTTGTTGAACCAACAATTCGCATATTGCCCAACCGATAACCAATTATTTCAATAATATTTTCCTGAATAATTTGACAAAACTTTAAAATGATGCCATGACTTAATATTTCTTTTTTGGAAACAACCGATATCAAATATTCCAAAGCTTTTTTATGATTTTCTGCCTCATGTATTTCTCTAGCTCTAGTGGTATTAATAGGAGCATGACCATAGTCAAACAGCAAAGCATAGGTTTCATCAAAACTCATACTAGAACCCTCTATGGCATTACTATGATATGTCATTCTAGTCACAAAATCTTCAAAATATTGTTCATTATTTAAAAGTAAATCAATATATTTATTTTTCATATTATTAATTCCTTTCTATACTTAATATTATAACTAAGTTTTAATTAAATAGCAATTATCAAAAAGGTTTTATTTTAAGCTCCTCTAATCACGTACAATTAAAATTACTCTAACATCATATCAAAATATAATTTTCATTCCTTCCCAAAACATGATATACCAAAAAAATTGCAACAAATCAATCGCTAAAAATGTAGTATACTTGCTTTGACTTTTATATAATACAATTGACAAATAATACTTTTTATAGTATTATTTGCCTATAGAAAGGCATTTTACCTTTTTTGATTAATAACTCTGTAAAGTCGAAGTCTTACCGTTTATTGGTGAGATATTTATATAGGCGATATGGAGTTATTTTTTGTTTGCTTTTTGCTAAAAATGAATATTAAAATAAATTTAAACAACTACCTATTTAAATCAACCATATTTCTTGGTTGAAAAATATGGCAACTATCTACAAGAATTACTGAATCTTACCATTTTGTCGGCTTCGCCAAGATGGTCTATTTTCTTTTAAAAGATTGGCAAAATTATCTAAAACGGTATTCCTTCTTTAATTCTTCTAATATCTCATAAACTACCGGACATACTTTAGCATGATTAACAATACTTAGTAAACTAAATAATCTTTCTAGTTTATTAGTATAAGGAAATTCTTTGCAAGACTCGGGTAAACAATCAGAAATTTGACAACGATTATCATCACTTAAAAATTGGCAAATTGTACCTTTAAATGAATAATTTCCATACTTTTCATTTAAATGATCTTCTATAAACTTTTTCTTATCTAAATGTAAGTGCTCACATATTTTATTTAGTTCACTTTCATTCATCGAAATTCCTAACTTTTTACAACAATTACGACACTTACTGCAATCATATAATTTAAAATACTTTTCATGCAATCTTTTAAATTGCTTATCTAACTCTTCTTCATCAGCATGATTTTTAAGAAATCTTCGAAACCGATAATTCTCATCTTCTTTTTCTAAAGCTAACCTTTCCAAATCTTCTATTCTAATCAATATTTTTTCCATATTGATTCAACTCCGTTCTAAAAGCTCTATATTTACGATATTGCATATGATAATTATTAATAAATTCCTCACCAGACATTACTCCATTATCTTCTAAAGCTTGTCCTAAAGCAATCACTAATTGTGCAGCTTTAAAATAAGACTTACGATGTTGATTTGAAACAATCGCATCAACTCTTGCTTGAGTTAATCGTTGAAGCCAGTTTAACACTTCTGAAACATTCTTTACTTCAAAAT
>JAGHGS010000070.1 GCA_017888105.1 Bacilli bacterium | reverse complement strand
TTCATTGTAAGATGTATTTGTAAAGTATGAAGTAAAGGGTGAAAAGATTGAAAAATAATAAATTAGTATTAAGTTATTGCAAAAATTTTGAAAGAATAAACAATACCGATTTTCAAGAAGGAGACAATTTATCTCTTCAATTGGTAAAAATTTATAAAGATTATATTTTTAATATTGATATTAGAAACGAAGAAGAATTAAATAATGCGATAGAAATTGATAAAATAATGGCTAGATACATAGATGATTATTTTTTTCGAAAAACTTTAAAACAAGAACTTTTAAGAGTGAAAGTAAAAAATTGTGGGGATATTATCAAAACAATTGTGGAAAGTATTATTGCAATATTTCATAAGGTTGAATTTGAAGATTCCAGAATCATTAGAATATCAAGATGGATTTAATAAACACAAACGTGTTTATTTTTCATGATCAATTTGTTATAATTAAAAAGGAAATAAGAAAAAGAGTGATAACATGAATTTTTTAGACAAGTATAACATCAAAATAAAGAACAAAGAATTATTAAATACCGCCCTAACTCACAGTAGCTATTCCAATGAACATGGTGGATCGAACTATGAACGATTAGAATTTCTTGGCGATGCTGTTTTACAATTGATAACAAGTGAATATTTTTATAAAAAATACAATGTTCAAGAAGGAGAATTATCCAAAATACGAGCAAGTTTTGTATGTGAAGAAGCTTTAGCCCAATACTCAAAAGATGTTGGAATAGATAAACACATCAAAGTTGGAAATGGGCAAATAAAAAACATTAATGATACAATTATTGCTGATACATTCGAATCCGTTTTAGGTGCAATCTATTTAGATCAAGGCTTTGATGTAGCCAAAAAATACGCTTTAGAAGTATTAAGTCCTTACGTTATAGAACATCATGTTTTCTTAGGAGATTATAAATCTCGTTTACAAGAAATGGTTCAAACCGATAAAAAATCACTAGAATATCGGTTGATTAGTGAAACGGGACCATCTCATGATAAAACGTTTGTCTTTGAAGTAGTCATAGACGGAATCGTTTATGGAACAGGGACGGGAAAAAGCAAAAAAGAAGCAGAGCAAAAAGCCGCTTATGATGCATTAAAGAAAGTAGCGAAATAAGGTGAAGCAATGTATTTAAAAAGTATAAGAGCTTATGGTTTCAAATCGTTTGCAGATAAGATCGATTTAGAAATAAAAAAGGGAATAACCGCAGTTGTAGGTCCAAACGGTTCCGGTAAAAGTAATATTGTTGATGCTGTAAGATGGGTATTAGGAGAACAATCAGTAAAATCACTACGTGGTTCTGATACGATGAGTGATGTTATTTTCTCAGGTTCCAAAACTAGACCAGCCCAAACAAGAGCATACGTAGCTTTAGTATTTGATAATACGGATCATTATCTAAATAGCGATTTTACCGAAATAGAAGTAAAAAGGGTAATTTATAATTCTGGAGAAAATGAATATTATTTAAATAATAGCAAAGTAAGACTAAAAGATATTACCGATTTATTCCTAGATACCGGAGCAGGAAATGATTCGTTTAATATTATTTCCCAAGGAAGTGTCGCTGATATTATTAGTAGTAAACCAGAAGCAAGACGTACCATTTTTGAAGATGCTGCCGGAGTTTTAAAATACAAAAAAAGAAAAGAGATTAGTTTAAAAAAACTTGAAAAAACAAAAGAAAACATTTCTAAAATAAAATTAGTAATTGATGAATTAGAAAAAAGTGTAAAACCATTAAAAAAACAAAGTGAAACAGCGAAAAGATTTTTAAATTTAAAGGAAGAATTAAAAAATATAGAAATTGCTTTAATCGCAAGTGATGTATCAAAAATCAATATCAATTATAAAAAAGTAAAAGCAGAAGTAGAATCTTTAGAAAAAGAACTAGCTAAAATGACATCAAATGATGCCGAAGATACTTCAAAACTAGAAAAACTAAAATTAGAAAATTTAAAACTAGAAGAAGAAATTACAAAGAAGAATAATGAATTTCTAGATTTAACAGAAAATTTAGCCAGTCTAGAAGCGGAAAAACTAGTAACAATGGAGCGTAAAAAATACAATGCCGAAAAAAACAACTTAGAAGAAGCCATGATTAAATTAAAAGAAGAAGAATTAGCGTTAAAAAAAGAATTAGCAACCGAAAGATTAAAACTAAATGATATTATTTCAGATATTAAAGAAAAATCTTTAGAAAAAGACAAAATAGATAATGATTTAATCATGGAAAAAGTAAAGAAGAATAATTTATCTACCAAAATAAATGATCATGCAAAAGAAATATTAGTTTTAGAAAATAAAATCGAAATATTAAAAGAAAATATCAATAATAATTCAAAACTTCCAAGTGCAGTTAGAAGCGTATTAAATAATATGCGTCTTAAAGGAGTTCACAATACAATCGGCAATTTAATTGAAACCGAAGGAATGTATGAACAAGCAATATCAACCTCTTTAGGAGGAGCATCAAGCTTCTTAGTAGTAGAAGATGAATTATCGAGTAAAGAATGCATTGCTTTCTTAAAAGAAAATCATTTAGGAAGAGCAACCTTCTTTCCTCTAAATATTATCAAGGGAAGAGAAATTCCATCCTCTGATTTAGAAAAAATAAAAAATGTTTCTGGATTAATTGATATTGCTAGTAATTTAGTAAAATATGACAAAGAATATGAAAACATAATTAAAAATCAATTAGGAAATGTTTTAGTTGTAAATGATATTGATTCATTAAATAATCTTGGAAAAATATTAGATTACCGCTATAAAATTGTATCTTTAGATGGAGAAGTATTATATGTAGGTGGTTCTATTACCGGTGGTTCAAACAAAAATAATAATGTATTTAATGATAAATTAAAATTAAATGAACTAGAAGAAAAATTAGAATTAACAAAAATAGAATTGGATAATTTAAACGGAGAATATAAAACATTTAATGAGAATTTTTCTATATTAGAGCAAAAATCAAGTGATTTATCCAAAAATTTAATAAACTTAAACGAAATCTTAAATACAAGAACCAATAAAGTAAGAACAATCGAAGATAATTTAGCTAAAAAAG
>JAGHGS010000069.1 GCA_017888105.1 Bacilli bacterium | reverse complement strand
GGCAACGGTTGAGGAAGCTGCAAATAAAACTTATTCATCAAAAATCAATGTTGTAGCAAATCCAGAAACACAAGTAGTAGACACATTAGAAGCAAAATTTACAATCAAGAATACCACGGTAACTTCAACATTAACAGAAAATGTAACAAGTGCAACATATTGTACAACAACAGATAATATATGTGAACCAAATATAAGTGCAAATATTTCAAATAATAGTTACACTATAGAATTAGAAGATAGTGAAGAAGAACAAGTAGTATGTACCAGATTAAATGGAACTAGTAAAGTGATATGTAGTGAACCATTAATAGCAAGAAAAACAGCAGCAGAAACAATACTCGCAGGAAAAAACTTAGCAACAAGAACCGACTTTAGTGTTACAGTAACAGAAGATACAACTGGAACCATCTATCAAGCAGAGGACGATGATGGAACGACATACTATTTTGCCGGAGCACCAACGGATAATTGGGTTCGTTTTGGAGGATTCTATTGGCGAATCATAAGAATTAATGGAGATGGAACAATCAGATTAATCTATAATGGTACGAGTACCACAACAACAGGAACCCAAATAAGTACTAGTAGATTCAATAGTTCGAATAGTAATAATGCACATGTAGGTTTCAAATTTACAATGAATAATGTCCATGGAACAGAAAACAATAGTACTGTATTAACAGCATTAAACTCGTGGTATAGCAGTAATCTATCAAGTTATGCAAGTGATATAGATACCAATGCAGGATTCTGTAACGATAGGACACCATATAGTGGAACAGGATTAGGAGCAACAGCGACGAATTATGTAACATATAATAGACTGGTAAATAATAAAATACCCAGCTTTAAATGTACTAATAATAGTGACTTGTTCACAGTAAGTAGTGCAAGTAAAGGAAATAAAGCACTGGAATATCCAATCGGATTAATTACAGCCGATGAAGTAGCCTACGCAGGAGGAGTTAATGGTTTAACGAATCAAAGTTATTACTTATATAACAATCAAAACTACTGGACCATGTCTCCATATTGGTATTACCGCGGTTATGCTTGGGTATTCAATGTGAATTCAGATGGCACCCTCATCGGCATCAGTAACGTGACTAACGAATATGGCGTCCGTCCTGTCATCAATTTAAAGGCAGATACCTTATTTACTGGAACTGGCACATCAACAGATCCATATGTAGTAGTTGGATAATTTCTTGCCTATGGCTCTTTTTCCTTTACCCATGGGCGAGTATAATACACAAAAGAGTGAATTTATTTCACTCTATTTTTCTTGAATTAAATAGATTATAATTAATTTAATAAAGCGTTAGGGCGCGATTTAATGCCTATTTGGATGAGATATTAGCCGTAGTTTTATGACTAATTTTTTTCACGGTAATACTATTATTAAATGCAATTTCATATGAAACATTCCTTCCTAGCCAAAAAAGGCGTGGGTGTAAAGAAGGCAAGAAATTGTATTTTATAAGTTAAAGCATTAGTCCTAATGCACTAGATTTATCTTAGCAATTCTTTATAAAAAATAACAATAAAATAAGTTCGACAAAGGTGTCGAATTATAAAAGTTTGAAAAAAACTATTGTTTTAATTTGAAATTTTGGTATACTTATAATAGGTGAGATCGATATGAAATTTTATGAAAAATTAATTATTTTAATTGTTTTGTTTTTAGGAGTTACAATTGGTACAGCTGCTATTATTGGGGTGTATGCAAGAACAGTAAGTGAGAATGATAATCAAAAAGATAATAATAACAGTATTATTTTAGAAAATATTAATGTATTAGATTGGAAATAATATGGTTATTACAATCGATGGGCTTAGTGCAACCGGAAAAAGTACGGTCGCTAAAAAAATAGCAGATACCCTTCATTACTTGTATTTTAATACTGGCTTAATTTATCGAATGATTACTTACGTTATGTTAGAAGAACATTTAAGAGAACCAGAAGAAGTTATTGCTCGGTTAAATACTCTTTCTTTTAAGCTTTTCAATGATCATCTTTTGTTAAATGGAAAAGATATTACGAACTATTTATATACGGAAGATATTAGTTTGTGTACTTCAAAATATTCAACGATTCCAGAAATAAAGAAGTGGGTTGTAAAGGTGCAAAAAGAGTATTTAGCAAAAGGCAATATTATTATGGAAGGTAGAGATATTGGTTCGAGGATTGCTCCTCTTGCAGATATTAAGTTTTATTTATATGCATTTATCGATGTTCGAGCAAAAAGACTTTGTATGAGAAACAGTGCTCTTACTTTAGAAGATGCTAAAAAAGAACTAGAAATGATTGATGAAAAAAATATGACATCAAAAGATTTTATTCAACCAATTGATGCCATTTTCATTGATACAAGTAATTTAAGTGAAGAAGAAGTATACGAAACAATGCTTGCTTTTATTAGGGAGAAACTTTTATAACTTCTTTTGCAGTATTACTATATGCTCGAATGAGTCCGCCTGCTCCAAGTTTTATTCCACCAAAATATCTTACTACTGCAATGAGGGTGTGGTTTAAATTGTTTTTTTCTATAATGTTAAGGATTGGCATTCCACTTGTTCCAGATGGTTCTTTATCATCTGATTTTTTTATATCATTATCTATTTTATAAGCATAGGGAATATGTCTTGCTTTTTTGTGTTCTTTTTTTAGATTTTCTAATATTTCTTTTACTTCATTTACATGATCAACTTCAAAGTAATAGCCAATAAATTTGGATTTTTTAATTTCTAAAGTAATTGTATTTAATAATTTCATAATAACACCAATTTTATTATACTAAAAAATGTAGTATAATAAAAGAGTAGGTGAAGAAAAATGCTTAAAGAAAAACTAAAACTGATTCCTCATTTACCGGGTAGTTACCAAATGAGAAATAGTGATGGAATTATTATTTATGTTGGAAAAGCAAAAGATTTACATAAACGTGTCAATTCATATTTTAATCGTCCTCAAACAGGTAAGACAGCTAAAATGGTTAGTGAAATAGCGGATTTTTCTTATATTGTTGCTAGTAGTGAATTAGAAGCTTTTTTGTTAGAATTTAATTTAATTAAACAGTATGATCCGAAATATAATATTTTACTTAAAGATGATAAAAGTTATCCTTATATTGAATATATTAGTAAGCCTTATCCAAAACTTCAAGTATCACGCTATTTAAGTGTTCGGAAGAAAGATAAAAAAATGCTTTTTGGACCATATCTTAATGCTTATGCTGCTAGAAGAATTGTTTCTTTAATTAATCGGTTATATCCTTTGAAAAAATGTGATAGTATGCCTAAGAAAGTGTGTTTATATTATCATATTGGGGAATGTTTGGGTTATTGCGAGAAAAAAGTAGATTCAGAGAAATTAGAGAAAATGGAGGCAGAGATTTTAAGTTTTTTAAGAGGAAATGCGGATGTTTTAAAAAATAAAATATTAGAGAAAATTAATATGTATAGTGAACAACTTAATTTTGAGATGGCTTTAGAGCTTAAAAAAGAGCTTAATTATATTAGTATTATTTTAGATAAACAAAAAATGGAATTACATGATTTTGTAAATCGAGATGTAGTCGGTTACTTTTTTGATAAGGGCTATTTAAGTGTTCAAATTCTTTTCCTTAGAAATGGAAGAATGGTTGGAGGACATACCGATATATTTCCGGTTGTATCAGACTGTCAAGATGAATTAGATACTTATCTTATGAACTTTTATAGTAAACATGAAATACCAAAAGAAATATTATGTACCAGTGATATTAATACAGAGATTTTAAGTGAAATTACAAATGCTAGTTTTTTGGTACCGGTAAAAGGGAAAAAGAAAAATTTGGTTGATATGGCAATTCAAAATGCTAAAATTAATTTGGAAAATGAGTTAGAAATTGTGTTACGTGATGAAGAAAAAACAGAAAAAGCAAATGAAGAATTAAAAGATCTCTTGGAATTACCTAAATTAGATCGTATTGATTTATTTGATAACTCGAATCTTTTTGGGACATTTACTGTTAGCTGCATGGTTGTTTTTAAAAATGGTCGTCCTGCTAAGAAAGAATATCGAAAATATAAAATTAGTTTAGATAAAAATGATGATTATCATACGATGCAAGAGGTTATTTATCGTAGATATTATCGGGCGTTAGTAGATAAAACGGAACTTCCTGATTTAATTATTGTCGATGGTGGAATCAATCAAATGAATGCTTGTTTAGAAATTTTAAATGAGTTAAACCTTAATATTCGTGTATGTGGATTAAGAAAAAATGATAAACACCGAACCAATGATCTTATTGATTCTTATGGATATCGTGTGATTCCTCTTGATAAAACGAGTAGTGTTTTTCATTATTTAACGAGAATGCAAGATGAAGTACACCGTTATACGATTCGTTATCACCGGACGATTCGAAATAAAGGGGCAATTGGTAGTGTCTTAGATAATATTGAGGGAATTGGCGCTAAAAGAAAAAAAGAACTGATTAAAGAATTTGGTAGTCTAGCTAAAATTAAAAGTGCTAGTATTCCTGAATTAAGTAAAATTATTCCTGAGAATATTGCTGTTCGTTTGCAAGAATATTTAAAAGAAAAAGATTTAGAAAAGGGAAGTAAGTAGGTGATTTCATGCAGAAATTAATCGAATTAAAACCAGAAGAAAGTATTTTAGTTTCCAGTCAATTAGAATCTTTTTTAAAGCCAGATTATGTATATCTTCCTTTTTCTGAGAATCAGACGCTTCTTGCCTCAAAAAATGAAGAAATTAAAATCGGAGATGAGGTAGCATCAGGAGTTTTGAGTCCTATTTCTGGAGTTTTAAAAGGTTTGAAGAAAATGAATTCTTTATCTTCTAATGCGTATTATTTAGAGATAGCAAATGATTTTGAAGAGAGAAGCAGAAATACAATTGGGCTTAGAAAAGAAATTGATAAAGATGGCGTTTTACGTGTGCTTTCTTTAGAAAATAAAAAGAATTTAGTTTTGAACGCAATTGATGATGAAATGTATGTGTCAACTGAAAACTTTTATTTGTTTTTCTGCTATGATGTTTTTTTAGAATTATTGGATGAATTGCAAAAAATGTTTTCTTTGGATCTCATTTATGTGTGTGTTCGAGCTAGTAGTAGCGAGAATGTTTCAAAGTTAATGAGTGATCTTGGAATGTATCCGAATATTGTTTTAAAAATTGTGCCCGATTTGTATTTATTGGGAAAAGAATCTTTTTTGATGGATTATCTTGATTTAAAACGAGAGGATTCTTTGGTTGTATCAGCAAGCCATTTTTATGATATTTATAATTATTTGAAAAGAGGAAGAACTAAAACGAATCAATTTATTACTATTAGTGGAGATGCTGTTAAAAATCCGATGGTTGTACAAGTAAAGGTTGGTTCTCTTCTTTTGGATGTAGTATCGGAATTAATTGAATTAAAAGAAGCGGAAGTAAAATATTTTGCCAATGGACTTATGAGTGGCGAAGAGATTTTTCTTGATCATTTTGTCGTTACGAATGAACTTAAAAGTTTGCTTATTATGAGAAAAAGGGAAGAAAAAAAAGAGGATAAATGCATTCGCTGTGGGTTATGTAGTGATATATGTCCGGTTCATTTGAATCCACTTTTGTTTAAAAATTCTAAGTATCGAGAAAAAATGAAGCAACAATGCATTAAATGTGGCTTATGTACATATATATGTCCTGTATATATTAATTTTAATTCTTATATGAAAGGAGATTTTAATGAATAATATACTTCATTATAATAAAGATAAAAGTCATTTAGTAAATACTTATTATATTGCTTTGATTCCTCTTTTATTATTTAGTTTTTATAAAAATGGAATTTTGCTTTATCAAAATGATTTTATTTCTTTTTGGGATATGTTTCTTCCTTTTTATTTTTATATTATAGGTGGTCTTGTAGGATTTTTGGTTGCTTGGATTAGTAAAAGAGATATTAAAGAATTTGTTTTATATGGGCTTATTTTATCTTGTACCATTTCTATTAATACAAATATGATTGTTTATCCTATTTTAATGTTTGTATCTTTATTTGTGAGTTCTTATTTATCTTTAAAAAAAGAATTTAATATTCTTACTTCTACAAGATTATTTCTTCTTTTGGCATTATTGTTAAATAGTTATTCTTATCTTAATGTTGCCGAAAAATTAAATGCTTTTAATTATGGAGTTTTTGATTTGTTTTTTGGTTATGGGGTTGGAGGAATTGCTAGTAATGGTCTATTTTTTGTTCTTCTTGCTTTTCTTATATTGTCATTTAATAAGTTTTATAAAAAGATTATTCCAATGGTTGCATCGCTGGTATTTTTTGCTTTTTTCTTATTCTTATTTTTAATTACTAAAAATATTTCTTATTTAGATCTTCTTGTGAATGGTTCTGTCTATTTTGGGTTTGTTTTTGTTGGAGCGGATTTATATGTAACTCCTAGTACTAAAAAAGGAATGGCTTTATATGGTATTGTTATAGGATTATTGACTACTATTTTAGCACTTTTTTTACCTATTTATGAAGTTGCTTATTTAAGTATTTTCTTATGTAGTTTTTTTGTTTCTGTCTTTGATCGTTTTTTCGAAAAAAAATATTTACATTGTTAAGGGTTTGTGCTATAGTATGTTTATTCACTCGTAGAAAATTCTTATTTTTTGAATAAGAAGTATTTTTACGAGTTTTTCTCTATCTAGAAAAGGATAAAGATGAAAAAAATACTAAAAATATTTTTATTATTATTTGTGTTAGGGTTTGCTAAAACAAATGTTTTGGCAGAAGAAAATTATATTTATTTGGGAGATAAGATTCCGGGAATTCGTTTGTATTTAAAAACACCTACTGTAGAAAAGTATAAAAATATGTATGAAATTATTAATCGAGATACTGGAGAATATGTATACTGTATTGAACCGGGTGTTGTTTTAAAAAATGGTAATTTTAAAGCATATCAAGATTTAAGTAAGATTTCTCATGATTTAGGAATTACTAATGAAGATTGGAATTATTTAAGAACGATTGCTTATTATGGATATGGTTATCGTGATCGAAGTGATATTAAATGGTATGCTGCTACTCAATTTATGATTTGGGAGTATTTATTAGAAGGAAAAGGGGAAATTTATTTTGTTGATCAAAATAATCAAAAAATTGATTTATTAAAAGAAGAAATAGATGCGATTCAAAAAGATTTAGAAATTCATAAATTAATGCCTTCTTTTTTAGAAAATGCTTCTTTACAGGAAGTGAAAATTGGTGATACTTTAACTTATATTGATGAAAATCATATTTTAGAAGATTTTCGAGTAACTGTTAGTGATATAGATTATAAAATTGAAGGAAATAAGCTAACTCTTACTTTTGATACTCCAGGATATCAAATGATTGGATTTAAAAGAGAAATGGGTACTTTGGCGATTCCTAAAATATTTTATAGTCCTTCGAATCAGGCTGTTATGGGAAAAGGAATTGTAAATCGCAATTATCAAAGATTGGAATTTCAAGTTTCTTTGCCTAGTTTTACTTTGAAAAAGAAAAGTAATGAGGAGTCTTCTTTATCTTTAGAGGGTGCTAAATATGGTATTTATTATGAAAATGGTAATTTATATCAAACAATTGTTACCGATTCTAAAGGAGAAGCATTTTTGGAAGAAATTCCTTTAGGAAAGTATTATTTACAGGAAATAGAGGCTCCTTATGGATATTGCTTAAATGATGAGAAGGTTTATTTTGAAGTAAAAGATAAAGATGTTGTGCTTGAAGTAGAAGATGAAGTTATTAAGAAGAAAATTGTTATTGAAAAATATTTAGAAAATTATGATGGAAGTTTAGAATTAGAAGTAAATGCAGAATTTCAAGTTCTTGATTTAAAAGGAAATGTGGTAACTACTTTTAAAACCAATGAATATGGTAAATTTGCGATTTTTCTTCCTTACGGGGAGTATGTTATTAAACAAATTACATCAAAAGAAGGGTATCAACTAGCAGAAGATATTTCTCTTATTGTAAATGAAGATACTAATTTAGAACCTATTGTTATTAAAAATCCACAGATTGTTGGTTCTTTGCGAATTTTAAAGAAAGATCAAGATACGAAAGAACTTATTGTTGATGGAGCTCGTTTTAAAATACGAAATGTTGATACGAATCAATTTTTACAAATTAATGGAAATGAAGTTTTCGATGTTGTAGATGGAGTTTTATTAATTGAAAATCTTTGTTATGGTAATTATGAATTAATTGAAGTAGAAGCTCCAAATCATTATCAAATTTTGGAGGAAAGTATTTTCTTTCAGATTCGTGGAGAAGAAGAAATAACTTTAGAAGTATTTAATCAATTACAAAATGGAATGATTCAAATTGAGAAATTAGATGAAACGACGTTAAAACCATTACAGGGAGTTTTGTTTGGCTTTTATGATCAAGATAAAAATTTAATTGAAACATTTCAAACAGATGAAAAAGGAATTATTACCATTGAAAATCTTGTAGAAGGTCTTTATTATATTCAAGAATTGGAAGTACCTCATGGGTATAAACGATTAAATGGATTTTTGAGTGTTTCTGTTAAAAATAATATTTTAAATACGATTAAAGTTACGAATCGTCTAAAAATAGAAGTACCAAAAACAGGAGTAAATGATTTGTTTTTTACGATTCTTTTTTCTAGTATTTGTCTGGCTGTTGGAGCGTTTCTTTGTAATTATGATTAAAATAGTGAAATTAGGAGGGATCTTCTTATTGGTAGTTGGTGTACTTATTCCTCTTTATTCCTTTGTTATTCCAAGAATAGAAGAAGATAAATATCAAGAAATATTGGTTCAAAGTATGGAAGAGGAAAATTATTATGGAGTATTAGAAATTGAAAAGATTCATTTTAAAAGAGAAATATTTCCAATTGACTACAAGAATAATCAGGTAAATAAAAATGTTTTTTTACATTCAAATAGTGTTTTACCGGGTGATGAGACTAGTCATATTATTTTAGCAGCTCATTCAGGAAATGGACGAAATGCTTTTTTTAAAGATCTTTATTTGTTAGAGATTCACGATGAAATTTGTTTTTATTATCAAGGAAAAAAATGGATCTACGAAATTGTAGATATTGAGTATCAAAAGAAAACAGGAGTTCTTTATTTAAAGGAAGATTATGCAAATATGATTACTTTAATTACTTGTACCAAGGGAGATGATAAGACTCAAACAATTTATTATGGTTCTTTAAAAACGTGGGAAAATCTATGAAAATGAAGAAAAATGCAAGTTTTTTGAAGAAATTTGCATTTTTTTAAAGGATTTTAGAGGGGTAAGGGTAATAAATATAATTAGAAACGTAAATTAGAGGGGTGATGATATGGCTTTGGATCAGGAAATCGAACAAATTCGAAAAAATGCCAATATCATTGATGTCATTTCTAGTTATATTCCACTTACTCAAAAGGGAAAAAATTATTTTGGGGTATGTCCTTTTCATGAAGATCATTCTCCTAGTATGAGTGTATCTGAAGAAAAACAAATTTATAAGTGCTTTTCTTGTGGAGCGGCTGGAAATGTATTTACTTTTGTGAGTGAATATGAAAACGTGAAATTTTTAGAGGCAGTTAAAATAGTTGCAGATAAATGTGGAATTCCTTTT
>JAGHGS010000068.1 GCA_017888105.1 Bacilli bacterium | reverse complement strand
TTCTATTTTCATACATTAAAAAATATCCTTAATCAACTAGCCTAAATCATATACCATTATCGCCAAACAAAGATAAAGATAGGCTAGTTGATTAAGGATATCTCCTTCCTTTATCATTTGTTTGGCTGATACAATTATACATCATTTTTAGTTATCAGTCATCATGTTTAACACAACTTATTAATAAAAAATAATTGAAAATAACAAATAATTATTGATATAATATTAATACAAAGGAGGAAAAATATGAAATGTCCAGTATGTAAAGATGTAACATTATTAATGTCAGAAAAGAAAGGAATAGAAATAGATTATTGCCCAGAATGTCGTGGTATTTGGCTAGATCGGGGTGAACTTGAAAAATTAATGGAAAAAGAAGAAACAAGAATAGAAGAAGTAGAAAAAAGGATATCCAAAGAAAAGAAGGAAGAAAAACCTCGAAAAAAAGAATCTTTTTTAAGTGAAATATTTGAAATGTTTGGTGATTAAAATTATTTGACAAGGTAATTAATATTTGGAGTTTTTAATTACTCTTCATTTCAAATAAAATGTCACGTAATTCCATAGCTCGCTCAAAATCAAGATTTTTAGCAGCCTCCTTCATTTCTTCTTCAATAGTGGCCAAAACATTTTCTTTTTCTTTCTTACTCATTTTAGGTTTTTTGGCTTTATTTTCAATTTCATTAGAAACAACCTCTTTAATTTCTTTAGAAATGGTTTTTGGTGTAATATGATGTTCTTCATTATATTTTTCCTGAATTTCTCTACGTCTAGCTGTCTCTTTAATTGCTTCTTCCATCGCCTCACTTACTGTATCCGCATACATAATAACGTGACCACTTGCATTTCTTGCACAACGACCAATCGTTTGAATTAAACTTCTCTCACTACGTAAAAAGCCTTGCTTATCCGCATCTAATATACAGATTAAACTAACTTCCGGAATATCAAGTCCTTCTCGAAGTAAATTAATACCAACAACACAATCATAAACCCCAAGACGAAGTTCACGAATAATTTTTAGACGTTCTAATGTTTTAATTTCACTATGTAAGTAAGCTACTTTAATACCCATTTCTTTTAAATAATTAGTAAGTTCTTCACTCATTCGAATAGTAAGGGTAGTAATTAAAACACGTTCATTCTTCTCGATCCGATCACGTATTTCTGAAATAATATCATCAATTTGACCTTCAGTTGGTTTAATCTCAATGGTCGGATCAAGTAACCCAGTAGGACGTATAATTTGTTCAACAAATTTTCCATTAGTGTGTTCAAGCTCATAATCTCCAGGAGTTGCCGAAACATAAATCGCTTGATTGATTTTACTTTCAAATTCTGAAAAATTTAAAGGACGATTATCTAAAGCACTAGGTAAACGAAATCCATAGTCAACTAACGTTTGTTTTCGCATCCGATCTCCATTATACATTCCTCGAACTTGTGGTAGTGTAACATGAGATTCATCAACAACAAGTAAAAAATCTTTTGGAAAGAAATCAATTAAACAAGTAGGAGTCTCACCAGCTCCACGTAGTGCAAGATGCCTTGAATAGTTTTCAACACCATTACAAAATCCAGTTTCTTTAAGCATTTCGATATCATAATTTGTTCTTTCACGAAGTCTTTGTTCTTCCAAAAGCTTTCCTTCACTTTTTAGTTCAGCCAGTCTTACATCTAATTCTGCTTGAATTCTTCGAATTGCTTCTTCTAGTTTTTCAGGACTAGTAACGAAATGAGAAGCCGGTGAAATAGTAACGGTCTTTTTATCACTAACAATTACACCAGTTACTGGATCAAAAGTACTAATTCGATCAATTTCATTCCCAAAAAGTTCAATACGTATCCCATGAGCATGTTCATTGGCCGGAATAACATCAATAATATCACCACGGCTTCGAAATGTTCCTCGATGAAAGTCAATATCATTCCTCTCATAAGTCATATCTACTAAACGATTAATAATATCATTTCTTTTAATTTGCTCACCAACATTTAAAATAAGCATCGATTTTTCATATTCTTCTTTTTCGCCAATACCATAAATACAAGAAACGCTCGCAACAACAATGACATCTTGATAATTAATAAGAGCACTTGTAGCACTATGTCGCAGTTCATCAATCTCATCGTTAATAGATGCATCTTTTTCGATATATGTATCACTTGAAGGAACATAAGCTTCCGGTTGGTAATAATCATAATATGAGACAAAATATTCGACATGATTATTTGGAAATAATTCTTTTAATTCGGAATAAAGTTGACCTGCTAAGGTTTTATTATGTGCTAAAACCAAAGTTGGTTTATTAATCTCTTTAATAACATTAGCAACTGTAAAAGTCTTACCGGTACCAGTAGCTCCTAATAAAACTTGTTCTTTTTTGCCTTCTTTAATTCCTTTAACTAATTGTTCAATCGCTTGTGGTTGATCTCCACTAGGTTTATTTTTTGATACTAACTCAAACATAAGAGACTCCTTTCTTAATTATTTTGTAGATGAACTAGAATTTTTATTAGTCTTATCCTTATTTTCTTCTTTCCTTTTTAAAGTTCTTTTTAAAACGATATCTTCATCAGGATCTTCTTTTTTCTTTCCCCAAAAAACTTCATCTAACTGATCAGTTACTAAAAGATACTTAATAAAATCATCCATTTAAAAATTCCTTTCTAAAACAACTATATTCTATCATTTCCCATATATAAAAACAAGCGAACACTCAAATAAAAAAACAAGATAAATTATCTTGTCAGGCCGTTGACAAAGTAAAATTTTTGTTAATGGCCTTCTAATTTTATAAAAAATGTAATATAATGGAAATGCGAGATATGCTCGATTCTAACCAAATTAAGCAAAGATATCTCGCTTTTTTAATG
>JAGHGS010000067.1 GCA_017888105.1 Bacilli bacterium | reverse complement strand
CATAAAATCACTACCATTCTATAAGCATTATATCACTTACGTATTAGGTACGCAAGACCAAAAATAAAAAAAGATAGATAAAATCTAACTAAATTGATCTATAAATACGAAAAGTGTCAAAGATGGGTATTTGTAATTCTTCTCTTTTTATTTCTTCTTTTTTAGATTGATTTTTCTACTAATTTTGTTTATAATTATGAATTGTAGGAGGATTTATGAAAAAGTTATTCCTGCTAGGAGCAATTCTTTTGGTAATTACTGGATGTTCTAGTATTGAATCTAGTGAGATTTCCTCTATTTTAAGTGATTCATTAAATAGTCGGGTTAATACGACGAATGTGAATCGAATGGGGTATCGATATTATTTACCAAAGGGACTAATTATTAAGTCAAGTAAAGATTTTAATGAAATTATTAGCGATCAAAAATATTTATATTATTTATATGTTGATATTGTTAGTTATGAAAGTGATATTCAATTTACTTATACGGTTAATCCGGATGCTTATTATTCTTCTAGTTTAACTTATCAGGGTAAAAAGGGGTATATTGAAATAAATAATTATGAAAATGATCAATATTTAATTGAAATTATGTATAATTATGCTAAAATAGAAGTAATAGCATATGAAAATGATATTAATCGAGTTGTTGCATATGCTATCTCCATTCTTTCATCTATTACGTATAATGATAGTGTGATTGAAAATTATTTGGGGGATGATGTGTTTTTATCTTCGGAAGAAGCATATGATATTTTTGAAATAGTTGGTAGTGATAATTATCTAGAATTTACGGAAGAAACTGATGAAACTGATGAAGTTAGAGATCCGGATTATATAAATTAGGAAGGTGGATATTATGGGTTTAGTTAGTAAACTTAAAAATATTTTATTTGAAGAGGAAGAGGTAGAAATTCCGGTTATTGAAAAGAAAGAAAAGAAACCAGAGCCAGTTCGTGAATATAAAGAGTTACCAAAAAAAGAAGAGGTAAAGGTGACTAATTATCAAAATTATGATAATTTAGAGCCAGTTATTCATCAAGAAAAGAAGATGGAGGAAAAGGCTAGGTTTAATAATTATAATGATACGGTATCAGAAAGAGAGATTTTTAAGAGTGAAAAGACTTTTAATTTTCCAGCTTTTGATGAAGAAGAATTTGATAGTTATGTTCCTAAGAAACGATCTACTAATGTAATGGAGCATGAACGTAAGATAGAAAAGAAACCAGAATATAAGCCTACTTATCGAAAAGAGTATAAAAGAGTTGAAAAAAAGGAAGAAATAAAAGAAGAAAGAAAATTTAAGCCATCTCCGATTATTAGTCCTGTTTATGGTATTTTAGATAAAAATTATACACCAGATGAGATTACAACAAGGACTGATACAACACCAGCTCGTTCTTTAGATGTTGATTCTGTTCGTAAAAAAGCTTTTGGAACAAAAGAAGAAAAAGTTGTAGAGAAAGTAGAAGTTAATGAAGAAGAGATTATTGTAGATAAAGCATTAGAAGAGAGATTAGAAAAAGCTCGAACGATTGATGAATTATTAAAGGACAGTAGTGATGAAGTAATTGATATTCATGAGACAATTGATGAAGATGAATCATTTGAGTCATTTCCTAGTATAGATCATTTGGATGAAGTAGAAGAGGAATTACCAACTAAGATGGAAGTAGAAAAAAAAGAAGTAGATTTGGAAGATGATACACTTGAAAATGATTTGTTTGATTTAATTGATTCAATGTATGAGAATAGAGAGGAGGATAAATAGTGGACTTTTGGTTATCTTTTTTACCAATTATCATATATATTTTATTAATAATAATTTTGATTATTGGTATAATATTAGGGATCAAGTCAATTATTACGATCAACAAAGTTGAAAAAGTAGTAGATGATGTTAATGAAAAAGTAGAATCTTTGAATGGATTGTTCCAGATTGTTGATTTTACTACAGATAAACTCGTTTCTCTTACGGATAAAGTAGTGGATGGTTTATCATCATTTGCATCTAAGTTGTTTTTTAGAAAAAAGAAAAATAAAGAGGAGGATAGTGAAGATGAGTAAAAAAAGTGGATTAGGTAAATTTTTATTAGGGGCTGGAATTGGAGTTGGACTTGGAATTTTATTTGCTCCTAAAAGTGGTAAAGAAACTAGAGCGGATTTAAAAAAGAAAATGGATAATTTAATTGAAAAAGCTAAAAGTATTGATGTAGAAGAAGTAAAACAAACAATTGAAGCTAAAGTAAATGAAATTAAAGAAGATTTAAAAAATCTTGATAAAGAAACCGTTGCTGAAAAAATTAAAGAAGGAGCTAAAAAAATTAAGAAAAAAGCAGATGATTTAGTTAATTATGCTGTAAAGAAAGGAACTCCTGTAATTGAGGCAGCAGCAAGAGAAGTAAAAGAGTCTACCATTAAAACTTTAGAGAGTATTACAGCAAAGTTAAAAGAAGAAGAACCTAAAAAATTAGCGAAATCAAATAAATAATTTGCCTGTTTTGGAACTATTACATTTGTAATAGTTTTTTTCTTTGTTATCCTTGACAATTATGCATATTAAAGATATACTTAGCATAGAAGAAAGTAGGGTGGTAGAATGGAAAAGGAATATCAAATTAGTTGGTTAAAAATAGTGGGAATTACTTTTCTTATTGCGGTAATTGTTATTATTATTTGTTTGTTATATCCTAAAAAAGATAATACATTACTTACACAACAAACTTATATTGATAATATTACTTTAATGAAGAATGCGGGATTTGAATATTTTAGAGGAAGTAACTTGCCAGAAGAAATAGGGGAGCAAAAAAGAATTTCTTTGGATGAGATGCTTGCACGGAATTTGTTGCCTGAATTTTTAGATGAGGAGGGTAATAGTTGCGATACTGGAAATAGTTATATAGAAACTACTAAGACACTTGATAATGAGTATGAGATGAGCGTATATTTAAGTTGTAACAATAAGTCGGATTATATTGTTACATCAATTTCAGATGTAGTATGTACCGATTGTAATGTGATCGTGCCTGATGATTCAGATCGTCCTAGTGATTCTAATAATAATTCTTCTTCTAATAACAACAGTAATAATTCAGGAAGTAACAGTAGTGAAAGACCAATTGAAATTACGCATACGACTAATGTTAATATTAATTATGTGAATACTTGTTGTACTGATGGAAGTAGTTCAAATTGTGATGATAATTGTTTGAACAATGTTTATCATTCTGTTGTTTTTGATAGTAATGGAGGAAGTAGTGTTCGGACTCAAACGGTTAAGCATGGAGAACAAGCTTTATATCGTTCTACTTATCGATATGGATATGAATTTTTGGGATGGTATTTAGATGGTGAAAAATATGATTTTAGTACACCAGTAACAGAAAAAATTATTTTGGAAGCAAAATGGAAAAAGAAAGATAATGAAAAACCAATTGAACCAGATGATAATAAGGAAATTTATATTGTTGATTTTGATTCGAATGGTGGTAGTCGAGTAGCAAGCAAGAAAGTTGTTGAAGGAGATGCGGTAACTCGGCCAAATGATCCAACGAAAGATTGTTATGATTTTGTGGGATGGTATACTAATGAGGCATTAACAAAGCGTTATGATTTTTCTACACCAGTTACTCATGATATGACTTTATATGCAAAATGGAGAGACGATGGTACTTGTAAAGAGACTTACCGAGTTAAATTTGATAGTAATGGTGGCAGTAGTGTTGCGACTCAAAGAGTTGAAGAAGGCGATCGTGCTTATGAACCAAATGATCCAAAAAGAAATGGATATGAATTTTTAGGATGGTATTTAAATGGTCGTAGATTTAGTTTTAATACAAGAATTTATGAAGATATTACTTTAGAAGCTAAATGGGAAAAAGAAGAAACTAAATATAATAAATATTGTAAAATAGAGAATGATACTTACTATTCTACTGGTTATATTGGTATTGATGAGACAAGACGTAATTTTACTTGGGATGTTAAATTTAATAAACTTCGTAATGTTGATAATTTGAAAGTTGTTGATGTTGGACATATTACTTCTTTAAGTATGTATAATGAAATTTATCAAAATGCTTATCGAGGAAATCTTAGTATGGTTGGAGGAAATGATGATTATAGTGTTGCTATAACAAGTGGTTCAATGCTTAAAAGATATTCTTTAAAATCTAGTAATTTTACTCCTTCGGTTGGTACACCTTATTATAAAAATGGATATTGGTATGCTACTTTGTCTATTCGAATTCGTAATTTAAATAACTTGACGGCATATTATGCAAATAATATTAATAGTTGGATTTATTTTACACCATTCTATTTTGAAGTAGAGTATACCGATTTAAATAATTGTGTTACAGATAAAGCAAGTAATAGTTATAAATATGATGATTATGAAATTGTAGATAGTTATTGGAAATAATTTAGCAGGAATGAAATTATAACTTGTAATTAAAAGGATAATTGTATGTAGTGAAGTTCATAAATAAAGGTGGTACTGCGGATTTTATTCGTCCTTTGTTTGTGAACTTTTCATTTTTATAGATAGTATATGAAATTTATGTATTATATTATGTTAGAGAGGAATTAATTATGGAAGATTTAAAAAGAAAATACGCAAAGTTTTTAATTGAGGGATGTTTAAATTTAAAAGAAGGAGATAAACTATTTGTTATTGGATATCAAGTGATTGAAGATTTTATTCATTTGGTAGTTGATGAAGCACATAAAATGGGGATTGATGATGTGAAAACTTTCATTCGTGATCCATTTAAACAAAAGGAAATTTATTTGACTAAAACATATGAAGAAATTATAAAAGATCCAAATATGGATCAAACAATATATAATCAAATGGCAAGAGAAGGTTATGCTTTTTTAAGACTTACTTCGCCAATTCCTAATTTGTTTGATGGAGTTGATGTAGAAGTTCTTAGTAGAGTAAATGCTTATCAAATGAAAAGTATTGAGGAATATAAAAATTATCAATTAAAAGGCTTAATTAAGTGGAATATTTCAGCGGTTCCAAATTTGTTTTGGGTAAAAGATATTGGACTTAATAGTGAAGAAGAACTTTGGAATATTATTTTTGATATTTGTTTTATTCGGGAAGAAAATCCTTTAAAAGCTTGGAAGAGTGAATTAGAATTTTTAAAGAAAAGAGCTCATTATTTAAATCAATTAAAGATTGATAAGTTAATTTATAAAAATAGTTTGGGTACTTTTTTAGAAATTGGACTTCCTAAAGATTATTTATTTCAGAGTGCAGATGATGGAAGTGGAAATGGTAATATTGTAAATATGCCGACAAAAGAGGTATTTACTTCACCTGATCGATATCGCATTAATGGTGTGGTATATGCTTCTAAGCCTCTTTTATATAAAGAAAATTTGATTGAAGGCTTTTGGTTAAAATTTGATAAAGGAAAAATTGTTGAATATGATGCTTTAAAAGGAAAAGATATTTTAAAAGGTATTATTGAAACAGATGAAGGATCTCATTATTTGGGTGAGGTTGCTTTTGTGGATTATGATAATGCTATTTCGAGGACAAACTTATTATTTAAAGAAACTTTATATGATGAAAATGCTAGCTCACATTTGGCTATTGGAGAGGCTTTTTCGGAGTGTATTAAAGGTGGACTTGAGAAAAGTAGAGAAGAATTATTAGAGTTGGGACTTAATATGTCGCACGAACATGTTGATTTTTTTATTGGAACAAGTGATTTAGAGATTAAAGCAGTATTGCAAAATGGGGAAGAAACCGTTATAATGAAAGACGGGAACTTTGTGGAGGTAAAATAATGAATTTATATGAAGATTTAAAATGGAGAGGACTATTAAAAGATGTTTCAAGTCCTAAAATTGAAGAATTATTAAATAATGGAGGAGTTACTTTTTATATTGGTACGGATCCAACAGGTGATTCTTTACATATTGGGCATTTTTCTTCTTTTCTTCTTGCTAGTCGTTTAAAGCGTGCAGGACATCATCCTATATTGCTTATTGGTGGTGCTACTGGTCAAATAGGGGATCCAAAACCTACGTCAGAAAGAGCAATGATAACCAAAAAAGAAGTAGCTCATAATGTTGAGGCGCTTACAAATCAAGTGAAAAAAATCTTTGGTTTTGAAATAGTCAATAACTGGGAGTGGAGTAAAGATATTAACTTTATTGATTATTTAAGAGATTATGGGAAATATTTTAGTATTAATTATATGCTTGATAAAGATATTATTAAAAGAAGATTAGATGCTGGTATTACTTATACAGAATTTTCCTATATGATTATGCAATCTTTGGATTTCTTATGGTTGTATGAACATAAAGGTGTTACTATGCAAGTAGCTGGTCAAGATCAATGGGGGAATATTACGGCTGGAATTGATTTAATACGTAAGAAAATAGGAAAAGAAGTTTATGGATTTACTATGCCTCTTATTACGAAAAAGGATGGTACAAAATTTGGTAAGAGTGAAGGCAATGCTATATGGCTTGATATTAATAAAACGAGTAGCTATGAAATGTATCAATTCTTTATTAATACGGAAGATGATATGGTCATTGACTATCTTAAAAAATTAACTTTCTTATCTAAAGAAGAGATTGAAGAAATAGAAGCCGTTCATAAAGAAAAACCAGAACTAAGAGTAGCACATAAAAAATTAGCAGAAGAAGTAATTACTTTTTTACATGGACACGCCGAATATGAGAAAGCAGTTCGAATTAGTGAATCACTCTTTAGTGAAAGAGTTACGGATCTTACAAGTGAAGAAGTAATATCTTCTTTAAAGGGAGTTCCAAGTGTTGAGGTTACCTTAGGTAAAACAATTATTGATATGCTTGTAGATAGTAAAATTGTAAATAGTAAAAGAGAAGCAAGAGAATTTGTAGAAGCTGGAGCAATTAGTATTAATAATAAGAAAGTTAATGATTTCGATTATATCGTGGATGATAAAGATACGATTGAAGGAAAAGTTTTAATTATAAAACGAGGTAAAAAAAATTATTATTTAGGAATGGTAAATAACTAGAAATTGGGCGATAAACCAGTTTCTTTTTTTTAACTCACATATAATAAGTTAGAAAGAGTGAGTATTATGAATAATCAAATGTATTATGGAAGACCACCAAGACCAAATGGAAATAATGATCGCTTTATTTTTCCATTTTTAACCGGAGCATTAGTTGGAGGAGCTGCGATTGGACTTACAAGACCTAGACCAATTTATAATGTTGCTCCTTATCCATATTATGGTCCTAGACCTTATCCAGCTCCATATTCTTATTATTCTTATGGTGGTTATGTTCCTGGGCCTTATGGCTATTAAGTGTACTTCGGTATGCTTTTTTAAGTGTAAATAGCAATAACTGGTACTTGCAATTATAAAAAGATTGTGTTTAAATGGAATAGAGGTTATGAATATGAAAAAAGTGTTAATTGTGATTGTAGTTTTATTATCATTGGGAGTAATTGCGTTTGGTATTTTTTATGCTTCCACCCATGATTTTAAGGTAGATAAAAAAGAGAAAGAAACTGAAAATGTAGAGTTAAATAAAGATAGTATTGAAGTTGATAGTAAAGATTCAATTACTCTTGTTAATACAGAAGTAGTGGATGAGTCTTTTGTTCAAACTTATGATATTATGATTAATGGTAAAGAAAGAACCTTTGAAGTGGAATTTTTGTATCGCAATAATAAAGATACAAAAGAACAATCTTTAACAGGAGACTATAGTGGGGCAACATTATATGCTTATTATGAAACCTATGAAGATGAGCCGACGGTATATGATGTAAATATGATAACTAGTAGTTTTAATGAAAATAATTTTTCATTTATTTCAGGACGTGATGGTGAGTCATATTTATTAATTCATACTAATATATATTCTGATTTAGCTGGAGAAGAAGACAAACTATTTATTTTAAATGAAAATTTGGAATTTATAGATAATGATTTAGTTGATTATGCTGGGTCTAGTGAGACACAGGGGATGACGATTATGTCTACTTATACAGGTTATATTTTAGAGGGTGATGAATATCCTTGGTATACCGATAATTTTAATGCTTGTTCAGCACCATCTAATTGTTATATTGATATTAAAATAGAAGATAATAAAATTTATTATTTAGTACCAGTATTAAAAGAAGTTACTAGTGACGAGGAAGAGACAGATGATGAGACAACAGAGGAAGATAAAGTAACCGAATATGGTGAATTAGAAGAAAGAGTTTATACTATTCGAGATGGTAAATTAGAGTATGAGGTTGTTAAAAGATATAAGATTGTTGGGATTACAGGTCAAACAGAATAATTTGTAAAGTATACTATAAAGTATGCTTTTTTGTTGTTTGGAAGTTTAATTTATTTTATAATTAAAGTAGAATGGTTGTGTTTTGATGAAGAAATATTATATTCTTGTAGTAATACTATTTTTTATTGTTGTTGGGGAAGTTATATTTATATTTATGAATAGTAATAAAAAGATAGAAACAGAAAATAGTTATATTAATAATATAAAAGAAATTGAAGATAGGGAAATAAATAAATATTTAAGTTATGTTCCTTCTTATTTTCCACTTGATTTTAGTGGGTATTTTCAAGATACTAATGTTAATGATGTTGGGCAGGATGTATTAATTGCTATGGCTTTGAGTCGGGGAATGGTTAATTATGAAGAAGATTTATGTCAAGTAGAAGAATGTGGTTATTATTTGGATAATTCAATTGAAATACAGTATTTATATGAAGATAGTGAAGAACCTGTATATGGTCTTTATTATTTTACAATGGATTATATTAATAACTTATTAGATGAGATGTATCATATTCGGTTGAGTAATTTAGAGGAATCTACTTCTTGGGATAACATTTATGCTGGAGCTGATGGAACCTTTGCTTTGCAAAACGGTTATTTTTTGATGAGTTCTAGTGGTATTGGAGAAAGCTGGTATCATGTAGGATTTGTTTCTGATTGGATAGAAGAAGATAATGAGCTTATTATTTATGAAGTTGGTGCTTATCGGGATACTTATACGCAAACTTTAAATGATTATCATAATGGTTATAAAATAGCACTGGATGCTTATGATGTTACACTTGATACAAAAATATTAAAAGAGAATCAATCATCTTTTACACATTATAAACATGTTTTTAAGAAAAGTGATAGTGGATATTTTTGGTATAGTACGGAAGCTATTTAGGAACATGAATTTTTATTAAAGACGAATATTTGTTCTTGTGTTTTGGTATGCTTTATTGTATAATAGAAATATAGAAAGTTAGTGGGGTTATGGAGATACAAAAGTATCAAGAAAAAATATTTAAAGATATTAAACATATTAATGAGTTTGGAGAGGAATATTGAGAAGCAAGAGAGCTTATGAAAGTGCTTGGATATTCTAAATGGAGTAACTTTAAAAAAGTTATTGATAAAGCTAAAGTTAGTTGCAAATTGAGTAATGGTAATATTCAAGAACACTTTGCCGATGTCGGGAAGGTGTTAATTGTGGGTAATGATGCTAAGATGGAAGTTGAAGATTATCATTTAACACGTTATGCTTGTTATTTAATTGTCCAAAACGGAGATTCTAGGAAAGAAGTAATTGCTCTTGGACAAAGTTATTTTGCTGTCCAAACAAGAAAAACGGAACTTACCGAGGGAAAATTTTCTAGTTTAGATGAAAGCCAAAAACGATTATATACAAGAATGAATGTTAGAAATAAAAATTTGTATTTATTTGAAACGGCTAAAAATGCTGGTGTTAAAAACTATGGAAAGTTTAATAATTACGGCTATCAAAGTTATATAATGATGAGACAGCAAGAGATATTGCTAAAAGAAAAGGAATAAAATTCATACAGAAAGTGATGCTTATGATACTCATTATGCTGTTGGAAGGGTTATTAGAAAGACTATTTGTGTTTTAGGTGTTACAATGCCTGAGGAATTATATACCAGATGCTTCTATAGAGGAATTAGAACAAGAAGAATTAAAGAAAATTCATGGTGGGTGTTATGTGCTATTTAGTTGTAAATTTAATTAATGTTTTGCTTGTTTATATTCATTGTTTATAATATAATGTTTGTATGAGGAGGTATATAATGAAAGATTCAGATACTAAAAAATTACCTTACAGACGAGAGAAAAGAAAAGTGGGGTATAGTAGTTTTTATGGTACACGTAAGGATACTCGGTTTAATATAGACCTTAAAAGACCCAGCTTTGGAGGACCCGGAGTAGATTTATGTGGTCCCTCTGTTCCTTTTGGGATGACGAAAAAATATGTAGAGCTTAGGGAAAATGGTGAAATCCTTTCGGATAATGAAATACCTTTGACTAGAACAAGGAAAAAATATTAATGAAAATAAAATTAATTAATGAGGAGGCATATAATTGAGAAAGAAGTTACTTGTTAGGAAGATAAGAAGAAAGAGAAAAATTACAACTTTTTATGGACCAAAAGATACTCGTTTTAATGTTGCTTTTAATAGGCCAAGTTTTGGTGCCCCTGGATTGGATTTGGTTGGGCCTCACGTTAATTTTGGAATGACGGAAAGATATGTAGAACTTGAAAAAAGCGGAAAAGTTATGGAGTTAAAAAGAGTAAAATACTAAAAAATGATCTTTTATTTTGTTGCAAAAACTATGTAAAGGAAAGATAAGTGCGTTCTATACACTTGTCTTTTTTTGTGATAAAATATTTTAGAGAGGTCGATTTAGATGTTAGAAGATATCGTTCATTATTTAATAGAAAATCATATTAGTATATCAACTATGGAATCTTGTACAGGTGGTTTACTTGCTAGTTTAATCACAGATATACCTGATGCTAGTACTATTTTAAAGTTTAGTGCAGTTACTTATAGTACAGAGTATAAAATTAAAATGGGTGTTCCTAAAGAAATTATTGATCAATATACTGTTTATAGTAAAGAGACTGCTATAGAAATGGCAAAGGCAATTAGTGATTTTGCAGGTAGTGATTTAGGAGTTGGTATTACAGGTCGTCTTACTAGTAATTTAGATGAAGAAAAAGGTGTTGATTTATGTATTTATGATAGAAGAAATAATGAAGTTTATACGACTTTTGTTAATATTACAAAATCTACACGCAGTGAAAATAAAATAGAGGTTATTGAGGGTTTTGTTAAGCTCTTTAATTCGACAATAAAATAATATTATTTGTGCTATAGTTAAGATGGTGAGTCATATGAAAGTGAAAATATTTGATGAGTCTCATGAAAAAGATTTAGAAGCACAAGTAAATAGTTTTTTAAGTGAAATGGAAGGAGAAGTCATTGATATTAAATTTAGTACTGCAATATCTGTGTTTGGTGAAGATCAGATTTATTGTTTTACTGCAATGATTATTTATACAAGTTAGGAAGTGTTTTAAGTGAAAAAAAATTCGTTTATTGAAGGAACGATTATTGCAACGTTATGTATTATTATCGTTAAAGTACTTGGAATTGTTTATGTAATTCCTTTTTATGCGATTGTTGGGTCTACTGGGGCTGCTTTATATGCTTATGCTTATAATATTTATGGTCTTTTTTTAGAAATAGCAACTGCTGGTATTCCTAATGCAGTTAGTAAAATAATAAATGAATATAATACTTTAGGACGTCAGGAAGCTAAAATTCGAGCATTTAAAATTGGAAAAAGATTACTAAGTGTTATTGCAGTTATTGCATTTCTTAT
Source organism: Bacilli bacterium (assembly GCA_017888105.1). Classification (GTDB taxonomy): domain Bacteria; phylum Bacillota_I; class Bacilli_A; order RF39; family UBA660; genus Caccenecus. The sequence goes on along the minus strand of JAGHGS010000067.1, from coordinate 4,168 downwards.
TCTTTTTGTATTTGCACCACAAATAGCAAGTCTTATTCTTGGGGATCTTACGGGTGGAAATACGATTGAAGATGTTACTTTTGTGATTCGTTGTGTATCTTTTGCTTTACTTGTTTTTCCATTTTTAAGTGTTTCTAGAGGTTTCTTTCAAGGACATAATATTATTTTTGTATCAAGTGTATCACAAGTAATTGAACAATTAGCTCGTGTAGTAGTAATTGTTTGCGGTAGTTATATTGCTCTTAAATGGTTACATCTTGATTTAACTACGGCTGTAGGTGTAGCTGTTTTTGGGGCTTTTATAGGTGGGTTATTTGCTTTTTTTTATGTTTATCGAAAATTGAAGCAAAATAAAAAAGAATTATGTTTGGATCAAAAATTTGAAGTTTCAGATGAAGTAACTAATAAAGAAATTATTAAAAAGATTATTCAATATGCAATTCCTATTGTTATTGTTAGTATTGCTTTTACAATTTATAATAATGTTGATATGATTTTAGTTTTAAGGACTATGGATTTTTTAGGTATGGATGCTCAAGAAGTAGAATTTATTGCGTCTGGTATTTCTACATGGGCTCCTAAAATAAGTATTGTTATTACTTCTATTGCTTTGGGATTATCCGCTAGTTTAATTCCAAATATGGTAGAAGCATTTACTTTGAAAAAATATGATGATTTAAATCGTAAATTTAATAAATCTTTACAAATTATTTTATTTATTAGTTTGCCTATGTGTGTTGGTATTAGTTTACTTGCAACAAGTATTTGGACCGTTTTTTATGGTTATAGTACACTTGGAAGTAGTATTTTAACGGTTGCTATTTTTGCTCCACTTTTTTCTAATTTATATACGGTTTGTAATCATACCCTGCAAAGTATGAATCGTTTTAAATGGGTTTATATTAGTTCTATTACAGGAATTGTATTAAATGCATTACTCGATGTTCCTTTTATGCTTTTATTTGATTTTATTGGTATTCCTGCTTATTGGGGTGCAACTGCGGCAACGGTTGTTGGATTTAGTATAACAGTAATTATTGCGATGGCTTATTTAAAGAGAGAATATCACTTTAATTATACGGATACTAAGAGAACCATTGGAAAAATACTTCTTCCTTTGGCGGTTATGATAGTTGTTGTAGTACTTATGAAATTATTTATTCCAATTAATTATGATAGTAAATTTGCTTGTATTATGTATATAGCAGTTATTGCGATGGTTGGAGCTTTGTCTTATTTTATTGTTTCTCATAAGATGGGGTTAATGGATGATATTTTGGGTAAAAATTATTTGAATAAGTTGAAGAATCGATTTTTGAAAAATAAAAAAGAGGTCTAGTTAGACCATATACATGTTTGTCGTTGTATCTATTTCTTCAGTTGGGTAATAAGTATTTGTCTCTAGTTTACTTACTCGGGCATCTAAGCGATTTACTTGTCTTTCGAGTTTTGATAGACGAGATTCAATATCGCTAAAATCATAGTTCGGAACATTGGAAATATTTGTATTTAAGTTGTTTGGTATGTTATAATTCATAGGGGCAACTGGTCCAGCATAGAAACTAGATGCTGATTGAGTAGCAAATGGTGTATTAGCCACATTCATGTTAGGATTCGGAATATTGGTTCCGCTGAAATAACTGGCTTCCTGGAAAAAAGCATTTCGATCCTTTTTCATATTTACTCATCCTTTCAATTTATTATATGTTTTATTTAGAAAGTAGTGATATTATGCGACTTAGAAATTTAAAAGATAAAGATATTTTACTTAGTGAGTGTCAATATTTGATTCAAAATCCGAAAGATTATAAAAGTAAATGGAATGAATTATTTGGTAATTCTTCTCCTATTCATATTGAAATTGGAATGGGAAAAGGGGATTTTATTTATGAAATGGCAAAAGAGAATCCTCATATTAATTTTATTGGGATAGAAAAATATAGTAATGTTTTAGCAAGAGCTATTAAAAAGTATCCTACCGTACCAAATAATCTTAAAATTATTAATATAGATGCTATAAATCTTGGGGATATTTTTGATCATGAAATTAATACCATCTATCTTAATTTTTCTGATCCTTGGCCAAAGGAAAGAACGAAAAACAGGAGACTTACTAGTGATATATTTTTAAATATTTATGATGAATTATTTAAAGATAAAAAGATGATTCTTATGAAAACAGATAATTTGGGTTTATTTGCTAGTTCTCTTGTTACTTTAAGTAATCATGGCTATGTATTTCAGGAAATTAGTTTTGATTTAGAACATAGTGATATTCCTAATGTTTTAACAGAATATGAAAAAAAGTTTCATGAAATGGGTATTAAAATTAATTATTTGAAGGCAATAAAATAGGACAATTAAAACAATTGTCCTTTATTCATCTAATAATACGGCGTGAATTACTAATCTTTTTGTTCCGTTGTTACTACAAGTAGAAAGAGTAATAATTTTATCATCGGCATCAATTGGAACATTGAAATCATAAATACTTCGTTTTGTAATCATTGTTATAAATGCTAAAAAATCATTATCTCCATCAAAGAATACTTTTAAATAATCATTTGTTTCTGGTACTTTATAAATAGAAAATATTTGAAATTTCATATTATCATATAAAGTATTGTAAGTAATCATTTGATTTTCTGGATTCATATACCAATTTGAATTATATGTTTTATAAAGAGTTCCAAACATTACACCACTGTAATACATGTTATGTCCATAGATAATATTGTTTTTATCTAGATTCATTGAGTCATTTCGGAAATCTAAATAAATCCAACCATTGGCATTTTTTTCCTTATTAATATTATGAGTTAGATAATAGTCATTATCTTCTGCTTGAACCACAGGGTAATTAACATTTGTATTATTTACGATTAATTCACCAACAACATCTTCATTTACAGTTAAAAGAGAAGCTAATTTTGTATTGGTAATTAATTTAATATCATCAATTGGTTTTTCTTCTATTTCTGCTTGTTCTAGATTTTCTTCGTTTTTTTGTTCAATAATGTCTGTTGGATCTGTGTCTTCTATTACTTCTGCTAAATCTTCTTTAATTGCATTTACTTGTTTTAGAGCAATGTAATTTGATACTCCTATGTAGGTTACGATTAATATGACTAAGCTAGATACAATTAGGCCACAAACTTTTAAGGTATTTGTAATTGCTTGTTTAAAAATATTTTTATCTAGATATTCTTTAGTATATTCAAGTGATAAATAAATTTTATATTTCTTTTTATAAGTTTTATTTTTGTTTCTTAAATATTCTGCTTTTTTTTCATCGGTTATATTTTCGTGAATCACTATTTTTAAATTATTGCGATTATGTTTGATTAAAATATTTACTAGGTTTTCTAGTTCGCTGTTAATTAATTTATTGACATGAATTATTTTTAGATATTTGTTAATTTTTAGAAAGTCTTCAAAATCTTTTAGATCTTCTAAAGAGAGAGGAAAGGTAATTCTGATATTTGTTTTATAATAAATGTTGGAATATCGAAGTAAATTGTTTTTTTCCATAAAATTACTTAAATAAAGAATTTCGCATCTTGAAGAACAAGTAATTCCATTTTTGTCTAATAATTCAATCATAAATGGTTGCATAGTATAACAAGTAATATTTTTTATGTGATTTAGGTCAATTAGTAATTCACAAACTTCATAAGTTAAAGATTCATCTTCTTTGATTTCAATTTCAGTAATAGCAGTTGCTTTTTTTAGAAGGTTTAAAATAAGGGGAGCTAGATCCATTTTTGTAATTATTACTTTTGTGGAGTTATATTGAATGGATAACTCTTTAATAAAACTTGCTAAAATTTTAGAATTTTCTTTTATATAAATGTCGCTAAATATTAGTTCATTGTTGCTAATGATATTGGTATTAATTAAATCATTGCTTATAGAACTATTATTTGTTTTATAGGAAAAAATGATGTTGTTATTATGAATGCTAATTAATATCTTTTTCACATGATTCACCATATCTATCATAACATAATTTGACGTTTTTTTAAATATTTTTAAAAAAGAACTTTATTTTTTACATTTTTATGATATAATCTCATCTTTGACACTTTGAAAAAAGCAAAACCTCCCAATCCCTTTATTTATGAGGGTTTGAGAGGTTTTAAAATGTTTAAAAAAATGCGTACCTAAT
>JAGHGS010000066.1 GCA_017888105.1 Bacilli bacterium | reverse complement strand
TGGACAAATTCCTTAAAAAATAGTATAATATTAGTCAGGCAAGAACTTTTACGGCTTTTTATGAAAGGAAGATTAAATGAAAAATAATAGTAATATTACGTCTATTTTTGCGTTAGGCGGATTAGGCGAAGTGGGAAAAAATATGTATGTTGTAACCCACAATGAAGAAATAATTATAATTGATGCTGGAGTTATGTTTCCAGAAGATGATTTACTTGGAATTGATTATGTAATTCAAGATATCACTTATTTAAAACAAAATGAAGATAAAATTCAAGGCTTATTTATAACACTTGGACATGAAGATCATATTGGAGGAATTTCTTTTCTCTTAAATAGTGTTCATATACCTAAAATATATGCCTCTAAAATATCAGCCGATTTAATTAACAAAAAATTAATCGATCGTAACATGAAATATGAAAATATTGAAATTGTAACCGAAGAAACCGTAGTAAAAACAAAATATTTTACCGTAGAATTTGTAGGAACAACGCACTCTATTCCCGAGTCTTTTGCTTTAGCCATTCATACTCCAAATGGAGTTATATTTGAAACCGGTGATTTTAAATTTGATTTAACTCCAATAGGACCAATGGCAAACATCCATAAAATGGCAGAACTTGGCAAAAAAGGAGTTACACTCCTTCTAAGTGATTCAACGAATGCCCTATCAGAGGGATTCTCAAAAAGTGAATCTAGTGTAGATGAAGCTTTAAATGATATTGTCTCAAAGCATTATGGACGTGTTATTATAGCAACCTTTGCATCCAACATTTATCGAATCAAACATATCGTTGAAACATGTCGCAAAAACAACCGTAAAATTATTGTATTTGGTCGTTCTATGGAAACAAGTATTGAACTTGCTATGAATAATGGTTTAATTGAAGATAAAACTATTTTTATTGATAATAACGAAGCAAAAAATTTAAAGAAAAATGAAATTTGTATTTTATGTACTGGAACTCAAGGAGAACCTTTAGCTGCTCTATCAAGAATAGCAAATGGAATCCATAAACAAATCACTTTAATGCCAGATGATTTAGTTGTCTTCTCATCCTCTCCAATCCCTGGAAATGCGGCAAGTATCAATAAAGTCATTAATAAACTTTATTTAAAAGGAGTAAAAGTATATACAAACAAAACATTTAACGATGTTCACACATCAGGACATGCCAAAGAAGAAGAATTAAAATGGATGCTTCGCATTATTAAACCAAAATATTTTATGCCAATGCACGGTGAATATAGAATGTTAAAACGCCATACCGAAATCGCTGAGGCTTGTGACATTCCAAAGGAAAATACTTTTATTTGTAAAAACGGTGATGTAATAAATATCAAAGACGGAATTGTTACACGTGGAGATACCGTAAAAAGTGGCGATGTTTATGTGGATGGATCTCGTATTGGTGATGTTGGAAGTCAAATTATTAAGGATCGTAAATTAATGAGTAGTGATGGTATATTAGTAACGATATTAAATATCAATACATTAACAAGAAAACTACTTATTAAACCAAATGTAACAACAAGAGGATTTATTATGGTAAATGAAAATCCTGAATTAATCAGTAAAATTGAGCATAAAATTACCGAAATAGTAAACACTTATCTTTCTAATTCTACTTATAATTATACTGATTTAAAAAATCAAATTATTTTAGAACTATATCCATTTATCAATGATTTAACTGGACGTAGACCAATCATCTTACCAGTTATCATGGAAGTGAATCAAGCATAATGCTTGATTTTTTTGACTTTTCATAAATGTTATCATATAATATTCCCTAATCAAAGGAGGAATATTTATGTTCACCCTAATAGAAATAACCCCATATGACGAAACTAGTTTAAAATTAGATTATTTATTTATAAGAGAAGCAACAAATACTAATTGGAAAAAAAGATATCAATTATCTTGTCTTTTAAAAGGAATTCCTGTAATTAAACAAGGAACTCTATCTGATTTCGAATATTTTAAAAAGACAATAAAACAAAAGGCACCATATGAATTTGCAAGTAAAAAATATTTGCTATTGCTAAATGGAAACCCAGTATCAAGCATTTATACTATGGAAAGAAACAAAAATATAATTGATCTCACTGTGACTACATTACCAAAATACCGCAAGAAAGGATATGCGAAAAGAGCAATTAAAATGATAGAAGAAAAATTATTTTCTAATCCTGACATTTTATTTACAACAATTACAGATATTACCAAAGAAAAAATAAGTTCAAAAATAGCAATTACTTTAGGATACACTTATCATGAAGAAACCAATACTTTTGTAAAAGCAAATCCAATTTTAGAAGAAAATATTACTCATCAATTGTAGCATGTCTTAGCATTCCGGACTTTAATCTTTCTAAATATTTTACACGAACCATTTTTATTGGTTCAACATAGATCGCATCCTCTTTTAAATTAATAAACTGATTATCAACTTTTTTTAACTCCTTTAACTCAGAAATTAAAGGATGTTTTTTATTGATACTAACTTTACCCACAAATTTTAATTCTTGAGTTTTATCTTCCCCAAGAAATAAACTATAAGTATTTGTTTTTTCAAGATATGCATGAACAATAAAGTTATCCACATAGACATTCTTAACTTTTAACCAATCCCAAGTTCTCTCTCCAGAATAATACTTACTAGACTTTTTCTTAGCAACAATTCCTTCAAGACCAATCCTCTTCACCATTTTAAATAATTTTATTCCATCCGAATAAACCTTCGATAAAATAAAATATTCAGTATCTTTATATCGATTTAAAATATCTTTTCTTTTAATTAAAGAACAATTCGTTAAATCATGATGATCATACAAAATATCAAAAGCGACAAAACAAACAGGTATTTCTTCTATAAGTTTATCACTAACATTTTTAACTCTAGTTCTTTTTTGTAACAATGAAAATGAAGGCAATCCCTCATTTGTAGCAATAATCTCACCATCAAAAATAACTTCATGATTACCAACATTTTTTTGAATATCTTTTAACTCAGGATATTTACTCGTTAAATCATTCCCATTTCTGCTCATAATCTTAAAGGTATTTTTACTCACATAGATTAATGCTCGAATCCCATCAAACTTAATTTCATAAAGAAAATCTTTATCTTGAAACACCTTTTCTTCTTCTCTTAAAAGCATTGGTCTAAGATTATAATCATGAAACATTTTTTAAACTAAGCTCCAATGCCGTCATCAAATCTTTAATATTTCTTGTATTTTTAGCTTTCGGTTTCTTAACACTTTTTCCCTGTTCCTTTTGCTTCAATACTTCTTTTATCTTTTCTTGATATTCATCAACATACTCTTCAGGCTTAAATTTCACTTTTAAAGAATTAATAAGTTGTACAGCTAAATCCAGTTCTTTTTTTGTAAATTTAGCATCAGCAACTTCATCAGGAATAACT
>JAGHGS010000065.1 GCA_017888105.1 Bacilli bacterium | reverse complement strand
TCATTTTAGGAATAAAAATTTCATTTAAATATCTATTTGCTTCATCAATAGTAGTAATACCCTCATGTCTTAATTCAGCGATTAGTCTGTCTTTAAAAGTTTTATTTTCTCTTTCTATATGAGCTTTGGCAGTTGGAATACTAGTTGTCTCAAGTGTAATATCTAATTTCTCACATACCTTGCCAAATTGTGTTAAAAATAGCTTTATATCCTTATTTTTAGCATTATTAGCTGAAAAGGAACTACGATTATCTGCTTTTATTTTAGCTGGTATCCCATAATTAATAATAATGTGAAATAACAAAACAAAATATCCTCTTGTTATTTCTTCATATTCAAACCAACCAAACAAAACTTTTTTAGTTGCTTTATCTAATGCTAGGTGAAGAAATGAAACAATTCCACCAAACCATAACTTTTCACAAGCATCCATTTGTATTTCTTCGCCAAAGCAATATAAATTACTAGATCTACGAATATGAGCTTTTTCTATTTCTATAATCCTTGATTTAAATAGCTGAATTGTTTCGCTTTTTTCTTGTTCATTTTCTTCATCAATTAATTGTTTCATTTTATCATTATATATTTTAACTGTATTTTTATGGGCTAAAGGAGAAATGATGTCATGTTCTAATAAAAATCTATATAATGACGAATAAGAAATATTATACACGTTCTTTATTTCTTCAAAGAAATGTTCAAAATTAAAGTCATAATATTCATTTAAATATAAGCTTTCTATTTCTTCAAGTATGTATTCTTCTTTTTTATTTGGATTGCTTTTCCCACGATTTTTATGAATAAAACCCTGTTCTCCTTGAGTGTTATAAACATTAATTAGTCTATATATCTGTTGTCTAGAAATTCTTAACTCATTTGTAGCTTCTTTAATAGTTAACTCTTTTCCAACAACCTTTTTGACAATCTCTAGTTTCTTTATTTCTTTCTGATTTAATTCCATGTTCTCACCTCACTTTCTAGCCAAAAAGCAAAAAATATTGTAACATTTTCACTGAAAATTGTAAAAAAAAGAAACTGAACAATACAGTTTCAAATTTGTAACATTTTCACTGAAAATTAAAAATTTAAAGTGTAACATTTTCATTGAAAAATCACAATATTAACTTGACTAATCATAAATATTACCTATTAAAAGTCTTTTCTGTATCATTTTGTAATGTTTCATTTTGTTCTAAATTTATTACTTCAATAGTTGTATTAACTTGGCTTGCTATCGCCTCCGTTGGAACACCATTTTGATGAAGCAAAACAATATATTCTGATAGAGACTGTAAATATTGATGAAGTTGTTTTAAATTTTCTCTTTTTTTATTGCTAACAACATCATAAAAGTTTATAAAATCCTCTTTATCTAATTGCTCAACTCTCTTAGCATAACACACCATCTTATCTCCATTTAATAAACCAACTTGGAAAAAAGCATCATCAAATTGAACATTGTAATAGTAGCCATTTCTTTCACCAATTGTTACCTTCTTTGGATACATAAGATTTTGTCTTGCCCAAGCATCTATTCCAAAATAAAGATAAGATAATTCTAAACTTTTCTTTTTATCTTCATAAGATACAACCTCTGGTCTATAAAGCCAATTTTCATCAGATACCCAATGATATTCTAAAGTAAAATTTTTAAGCCAAGTAATATAATCGAAATTAGATACTTTTTCTTTAAGCTCATTTTTTTCTAAATCCATAAATAAATACCTCCTTTAAAATCATTATACTCGCTTTTTAAAAGAAAACATATTAAGTTTACATATTTTTACATATTTAATTAATAAAACATAATTATATTTATAAAAAAAGTCGAGTTAATACTCAACTAATTTTATTAAATAGAGCGTGATTGCTCTTCAAATTTACATTCTTCATTTACTTGAAGTTTTTCTACAGCATTACAAATAACATTAAAAATAGCACGTACAGGAACACCATTATGATATCCAGATAAAATTAAATTACGTAATGAATTTAATGAAGTATCTACCTCAGGAATTAAAGGAATAGAAGCGCATTTTTCTTGTCCATTAAAACTAACAATAGTATCTTGAGCAACTACAGCTATATCTTGTAAAGAAATACCACAATTATACAAAGTATGAATAAAAGCATATAGTAAATCTATATAATTATTATATTCATCTAATCTATCAATATGTTTATCTATTAAAATATCTTGGAAATCAATAAAATTCTCTTTATTGACAACAGCAACTTTTTCATAATAACATATAGAACCCTGACCATGAAGAATACCTACTTGAAAGCCTTCACCATTTAACTGGATGTTATAATAATAACCAAAATGAGCATTTTCATAAATTTCTTCCGGATATATAAGATTTTGGCTTGCCCAATTTTTTATTCCACGATAAAAATAAGATAATTGCCTAATTTTTTCTTTATCTTGTTCACTTACTTTTGTAATGCCACTAAACCAAATTTCATCATTATAAATAGTAGTAGGATATTGACTAGAAAATTTCTTCATCCAATTAATGTAATCTAAATTAGATACCATATCCTTTGCCTTTTCATTCTTTCTTACTTCTTCTGACAAAAATGATTCAATAATTTTTTTACCTTCTAATGATTGTAACTGCTTAATTATTTCTTCTGCTAAACCCATAATAAATACCTCCTTTAAAATCATTATACTTGCTTTTTAAAAGAAAATATATTAAATTTACAAATTTTTACATATTTAATTAATTA
>JAGHGS010000064.1 GCA_017888105.1 Bacilli bacterium | reverse complement strand
CATTTTATTTTACCTCTATAGCCATTATATCATAGGTACGGAAGGTACGCAAGATATAAAATCATAAAAAAACAAGTATTTACCTTACTTGAATTAAATTTTTTGACTTGCATGTGTCAAACTTGGGAGTTAATGTCAGTTAATGTCTGTTATGTAAGAAATTACAGCAGAAAAAACGAATCGTGAGGTTCGGCGAATTAACGTAAGTTAATTCTTATGTTCTAAAGTATTTTATTAAGATAGAGTTTTTTATTTGAATTCATCTTGTAATTTATGGAGTAATAGGCTATAATATATATTAGAATAGGAGGGGCATCTATGAAAGAGAAAATTTCATGGCGGAATATACTACACATAATATGCAAAGTCTTATCATGGGCCCTCTTTGTTATTCTTTTATTAATTGCTATTTTTCTCTTATACTATTATATAGCAAATAAAATATATATGAGTAAAGGTACTGGATATGAACCAAAATTTTCTATTTATACCATTGCTACCGGTTCTATGGTACCAAATATTAATATTTATGATGCCGTAATAAATATAAGAGTTGATGATCCTAATGATTTAAAAGTTGGAGATGTAATCACATTCCGTTCATCTAGCCCAAGTAGTCCAAATTTAACCATAACCCATCGTATAAAAGCAATTACGAAAGATAATGAAGGAAACGTATGTTATGTAACAAAAGGAGATGCCAATCCAATTGAAGATGAGGCATGTGCAAAATTTAAAAATGTTATTGGTAAGGTAATTATCCGAATCCCTGGTCTAGGTCATATTCAACGTTTCTTAGCATCTGGTATGGGTTGGCTTCTATTTATATTAATACCAGCATTAGTAATTATAATAAGAGATATTATGCGTTTAACACGTTTATCATCAATTAAGGACAGTGCAGCTAAAATGAATGAAAAAAAGAAAAAAGATCCAAAGAAAGAAGCTACTGAGAAAAAACGAAAAGATGAAATTAAAAGAAAATTATTAAATGAAAATAATGGAACAAAAGAGTATTACCATGAACCAACTATAAAAGTAGTGGAAAAACGAAAAGTTAAGGATAAAAAAGAAATAGACAAACAAAAACGAAAGAAAAAAGATAACTAATTTTCTTTCGTTTTTTTATTAAACTCCTTTGCCAATAATCCTTTTTTTATTAAATTTCGATAAGCATGTTCATTTAAAATAAGATCAAACTCACCAATAAATTCATATATATGCGGCTTAAACCCTAACTTAAAAGCATTTAATCCCGCATAAGGATTATTAGAGCTGAAATCCCCGGTCATTCCATTTAAATCAATAAATTTAAAGTGATCTTTATAATATTCTAGAATTTGATAATGTAAGAAATAATTTGGATCAAAATGTTTATATCTCTTATCATAACCACTAATTACAATATGAATACGATTAAGATATTTAATTACAAAAGCTCCAGCAATATAAGTATCATTATTTTCACTTAATCCTTTTGTTGCAATTTCAATATCATTTTTATAAGATAATAAAGTTTTATCAGAATTCATCTTTTCTTTAATATAATTATCACTGGTACTCTGAATTAACTTTTTAGAAATTTCTGTATTTCTTTCTAATTCTTCATCATAAAGTTTCTTACTGTTTAAAAGATATTGTTGATAATCAATTTTTACTAGAAAAAGATCAGCAGCCTGAATACGGTCAAAAACATTATAATAATTTTTATAATAAAAAGAGTCAATATTCTTTTTTCTTTTAATAAATTCAAAAAAGATATCCAAACTATCACGATTCACTTTTTCAAAAACAAGTCCTTTTTTAATTCCCTTACGAATTTTATTTTTAGTATTTTTACTCAATAATTGAAAATTATAATCGTGAATATTTATAATCCCATTAAATCGTGGAAATATACTCTCAAAATACTTATTATCTCTAAGTTTTAAATACCCAAATTCTTTTAAATAATCTCTTACAATAATATTTTGATTATAATTCGTAAGTTTTGTTACAGGATCAATCTCACCAATTGCAATTTCTGGATTTATTTTAATAAAAGCAAGCTTTTTTTCATAACGTTTGCGAATTGCTTCAGTAAACAGTTGTAGCAATTCATGATCAAAATAATCAATTAAAAAGCCTTTTGGCGAATAACCATATCTCATAGATAAGCCAATTTTTTTTATCAAAATTAATGCTGCTGCTTTAATGATACCAAGTTCATCCACAAAACCAATTAGTTCATAATCATATCCACATTCTGTCATAAAAAGAGCATAATTAGAACTCTGATAATAAGAACTAATAGGAAAATTTCGAGCAAAACTATCAAATTCAGCGATCGAAAGTTCTTTAATATGCATATTGATCCCCTTTCAAAATAATGAGTTATTATAACATAATCTTCAAATTATGTCCATAATTTGATTGACTAGAAAAAAATTTATAGTATAATTATTAGTAGGAGGAAACTTATGGCAAAGAAAAAAGAGAAAACAATATTAGATAGAATAAAAATAGGATTTAATAAAATGTTAATAGGAAGCATTATTTTAAATGTCTTATTCTTACTTTTTGGAATCATCATCTATTTAAATCCAACCATTACTTTAGAATTAACCGGAATATTACTAGGAATTTACTTTATCATTTTTGGAGTATACGCAATATTTGAATTTATAGCAAGAGAAAATAATCCATTATTTAGTTTAAATATTTTATGGGGAATACTTGCTATTATTGCTGGTTTATTTGTAATGATTAATCCATTTAAAATCATTAAAATATTAACATTTGCTTTAGGAATTTATTTAATAATTGTTTCAATTAGCAAAATCATTGACTCATTTAAATTAAAAAAATATAAATATGATGGATGGTCATTAATACTTGTAATTGCCATTATTCTATTGATATTTGGCATATTCATAATGATTAATCCAATGGCATCTATGGATTTAGTAGAAGCAACAGGAATATTTATTATTCTTGCAAGCATCCTAGAAATATGCAACGCAATCATGTTGTACACCAAAGCAAAAGATATATTAGAAATATTTAAGAAGTAGAGAAATCTACTTTTTTTTGTATAATTTACAAACATTTACATATAATAAAAATAGTTAGCACTTACGCTTGACAAGTGCTAATAAAAGTGATATATTATACTTGTGAAAGGAAGATGGTTATGATGTTACCAAGAAAAATGTTTTTAGATGATATGTTTGACAGTTTTTTAGAGAGTGAGACTCCAAAAATGAAATGTGATATTTATGAGGCAGATGGAAATTATAATTTAGAACTTGATATGCCAGGATTCACAAAAGATGATAT
>JAGHGS010000063.1 GCA_017888105.1 Bacilli bacterium | reverse complement strand
TCCCGTACTGGTCACCATAAATTGTAATAGAAGCTCTAAAATTTAGAGCTTTTTTAATTATTTCGTGATAAAATAAATGTTGAAACAGGGTGATTTTGGTGGAATTAATAACAGTTTTTGATAGGCTATTAACCAGTACAAATACTAAAGACTATATTTCTCTAAAACAATTAAAGTCTTATTTTTGGCAAGCATATTCTAAACATAAAGGAGATTATTCAAAAATCTTTAATATATGTTCTAAAGTATTATCTAAAACTGAATACCTTAATGTTTTTTATTATATGAAAAATCAGCATCCGCATTTAAAAATAGAATTTAAGTATAAAGATAAAAAATATTCCATTTTAATTGTTGATGGAAAAATAAAAGACCAAAACAACATTTTAGATAATTATTTATTGCAACGCATAAATAAAATCTGTGAAGTATTTTCTGGTTTTTATCAAAATGGAATTTATGATTATATTATAGATATCAATTCCGAATTTACTGTAAATACTAATTTAGGAGAATTTATTTTAAGCGCAAAAAAGGATATAGAGTATTCCTATGATTATGTTTATTTAGAGTTCAAATCGGCAGAAAGCCAAAGTTTAATATTTTCTGAATTTTATAATCCTAATATAATCTTTACTAAATATGCTTTTAGGGACTTTTTGTTTAATATGTTGAGAAACAGTCAAATAAAAGAATGGTCTGCCGAGTTTGAATGGTATAGAAAAACAATATTAAACACAGACTTTGACAACTTAATAAAAATAGAAGTATCATCCTTACCTCAGAAAATTCAAGATGAAATAAAAGGAAATGACAGACCTAAGTTAAAAGACAAAATTGCAATAGAAAACACTCTGGAACTGCTAATAAAGGAAGCATTAAAAAACGGTGAGAATTCCTGTCATATTCATAATGTGATAAGTAGAGAAGATATTTGTACATTAATAGAAAATCCGATTCCGCATTATGAATTAAAACCATTATTTCGTTATAATAAAATTTTAAGAATGTTAAATTTAAGTTTATGCTCTTTCGAACAAGTATGTATCGAAGGAATTGATTTTAGTGGAACTAATGCCGCTATTAATCCTCAAACAGTTTATCTTAAAAGTTTAAAAAACACCAATTGTGATGGCATAACATTTATAACATTAGATTTTTCAGATTGCATATTAGATAATTGCAAAATAACTTTTCCAAATTATGTAAATTTGGATAATGTTTCTTCTTATACGGATGCAGAAATTGAGTATGCGATAATAAACGGAGAGTTTATAACCAAAGAAAAAGCCTACCCATTTAAAATGAAGTAAGCATAATACTCATCAAAAGTAATATCGTGTTCATGTAAGTAGGTAGCAACCTCAACCCCTACATATCGCCAATGCCAAGCTTCCTCTGCAAAACCAGTAAGTTTTTCGGTATTTTCATTATATCTTTGAATAAAGCCATATTTATAAGCATTTTCACATAACCAAATATGAGCAGGGGAGTCTTTAAAATTAGCAGTCGTTGTATGTTCTTTACTAAAAATATCTAAAGATAAGCCTGTTTGATGTTCGGAGTATCCCGGACGAGCAGCAATACTATCCGCATAGGTTGTTCCACGACTATCTTTATAAGAATCATAAACCTCTTGTTGTTCTGTATATGTTCGATAACTCGAATTAATAATCAAATAGATACCGTCATTATTAGCTTCGTTCCACATATCAATAAAAGCATCATAAACAACACTTCGAATTTGATGTCCCTCTCCGTAATAATATTTATTATTAATATTTACTAAATCACTTGGTTGATAATCTTCATTTAAATGATAGTATTTATTAACTAGCATTAATATATCATCTTCTACATTTGTATCAAAATCTTGAGTGTAATAATCATAATCCGTATTAGTATTGACTGTTGCAACAACATCTCGTGCAGACTTACCTTCATTTTCAGCATGATAACTCATATATCGATCCAAATAATTTTTAATAAAGTAAGGATCTTGTAAGACTTCAATTAAAAATTCATCTTTCTTAGCTTCTGCTAATTTCGTAACTTCTTCTTCAGATAACAAGTCTTCCAAAAGTTTAATTTCTTCATTGGTATAACCTGATTCTAACAATTTATATTCATTCGTTTGTTTATATTGATGATTTTTATATAAATTTGTTCCAATGATAATAATTAAAAGGAAAACTAAAAGTCCTCCTAGAGCAATCCACACATTCTTCTTCAATTTAAGCTTTGTTTTTTTCAAAAAGTATCACCCAATATTATTATACCGAATAATCTTTTATTTGACAAATTTATTTTTTCATTGTAAGATGTATTTGTAAAGTATGAAGTAAAGGGTGAAAAGATTGAAAAATAATAAATTAGTATTAAGTTATTGCAAAAATTTTGAAAGAATAAACAATACCCCCAAGTTTGACACATGCAAGTCAAAAAATTTAATTCAAGTAAGGTAAATACTTGTTTTTTTATGATTTTATATCTTGCGTACCTTCCGTACCTATGATATAATGGCTATAGAGGTAAAATAAAATG
>JAGHGS010000062.1 GCA_017888105.1 Bacilli bacterium | reverse complement strand
GAATTAGCCAATAAAAATTTATACGAAATAAAAGTAGTACCTTCCATTCCCAAAAGATTTATTGGAATTGTCACAATCGATAAAAAAACGCCCAACTATAGCGTACAAAAATTAATAGAAATGATAAAAAAGCCCTAATTTATATTGACGTCTATAGCGAACGCTTGTTATAATTAAACTACAAGCCAACCTTTTTAGAATTTCTCAAACAGAGCAAAAATTAAAAAAAGATAACATAAAAGGAGAAAAATGAATCATGTGCCGTTCATTTCAATATAGGTAAAAATATTAGAGAAGTCATAGCTAAAAATGGAGGAACAATGCCAAAAGATCTGCCAACACCTGAAAAAAGTTTAAAAGTAATAGAAAAAGAAATTGAAAACAAACTATTAAAATTTGATTAAGAGAGGAAAATAAATATGTTAGAAAATATTGAAGTATTATACCATAATAGCATTAAAATAAATAAAGGATTAACCATTTATTTTGATCCTTTTAAAATAAATAAAGAATATATGGATGCCGATATTATTTTTGTTACCCACAGTCATTATGATCATTATAGTGAAGAAGATATAAAGAAGATAAAGAAAGAAGATACACAGATAGTGGCACCCACAGATTTATTAGACAATTTATTAACAATAGGCTTTACAAAAGAAAATATAATACTTGTAAACCCTAATGAAAAGTACAATGTAAAGGATATAACATTCAAGACTATACCAGCTTACAATACAAATAAAAACTTTCATCCAAAATCAAATAATTGGGTAGGGTATTTAGTAACAATTGATGGTATTACTTATTATATAGCTGGTGATACGGATATAACCGAAGAAAATAAAGAAGTTAAATGTGATGTTGCCTTTGTCCCTATTGGAGGAACATACACTATGGACTATAAAGAAGCTGCTGAACTAATAAATATAATAAAGCCAAAAATAGCAGTACCAACTCATTATGCAGCAATCATTGGAACAAAAGAAGATGGTATTAATTTTATCAAGCTTTTAAATTCAGATATTGACTATAAGCTATTTATAAAATAATAAATACAGAAATAAGGAATATTACATGAATATAAATGAAGAATTAAAAAAATATATAGAAAATAATATTTTCCCTAGTTATGAAAAAAATGATTTAGGTCATAATCTTAATCATATTAAATATGTAATTAAAAGAAGTTTAAAGTTTGCCAGTATGGTACCGGATATAAATGGCGATATGATATATACGATAGCAGCATATCATGATATTGGTCATTCTATTGATGCCAAAAATCATGAAAAAATATCCAGCAAAATATTATTAGCAGATCAAAACTTAAAGAATTTTTTTACAGATGATCAAATAAATGTAATGGCAGAAGCCGTTTTTGATCATCGAGCTAGTTTAAAAGGAGAACCAAGAAGTGTATATGGTAAAATTATCTCCTCTGCTGATCGAAATACATTTGTAGATGAGCCATTAAAAAGAACTTATGAATACAGAATAAAACATAATCCAAATGAACCTATAAGTAAAATAATAGAAGAATCAAGACAACATTTACTTAATAAATTTGGTAGAAAAGGTTACGCAGTTGATAAAATATATTTTGAAGACGAAGATTATAAACAGTTTTTAAAAGAAATAAAAGAACTAGCAGAAAATGAAGAAAAATTTAAAGAAAGATATATAAAAGTAAATCATATAAGAAAATTTTAAAAGGTTACTTATTTTTTCTTCCGTATTTAAAAGAAAAGATGATTTTGAGATAAAAGTTTAATATAAGATATATACATTCCATATTTTTGTGTTATAATAGAAAAACATTTTTTAGGAGGTATCCTATGATTGATGATAGAATAGTTAATTACATAATAAAACTTCTAAATCAATTAAATATAGCAGATTATATTGGAATTATAGTTTATGGAAGTTATATAGGTGGAAGAAATAATAAACTATCAGATTTAGATGTTATGATTATAAAAGAAAATTATCCAACACAAGATTGTGGTAGTATCATAATAGATGGCATTCGAATAGAATATTTTATTCAAGATTTAAAAAAATTATATGAATTAGTAAAAAAGGAAATAGAACAAAATGACCCATCTCATTTAACTAAATTTGCTACTTGTGTAGTTTTATATGATACAAACAAAAAAGTTACAGAGTTTATAAATTATGCAAAAAAATTATATAATACTAAAATAAGTCCTTCATTTAGTGATAATGACAAATTTTCTATATTTTCAATTAACAACAGAATAGAAGATTTAGAATCTTTAATATATGAAGAAAGTTTTTATGCTGTATATTATATAACACTAGAAAAAATTAGAACTTTATATGCTCACATTAATGGAATTATTGATTTACCTATTATGAAAATAGAAAAAATTTATCGTGATATGAATTTTGCTCAAAAATATATTTCATCACTAACTCATCATTTACCAAGTCAGGAGTTTATTGATTTATATTTAGAATGTATAAAAATAAATGATAAAACAACAATGCTTTATCATTTAAAACAATTATATACTTATTCATTCGGAAGTTTAGATTTTAATCCCAATAATTTTTGTTTAAAATTTACTAAAAAGTCACCATTTAAAGTTTAGTGTTCATTGATAAACAAAATATACTTACTTTTCTGTATATGGATTTGCCACATAATATAAACTTCTTTGTCTCATAATTTCGTTTCGCTCTAATTGTGCATCAATTCTTCTATTTAAATCAGCCACACTTCTAGCATAATTGATATTAGATATTAAATGTAATATATAAGAGTCAACCATTGATAATTGTTTATATTTTTCTGGTCTTTGTTCTTCTCTTACTTTAACACTTAATTGTTCTTTTGAAATTTTACTTAATCTAATTATCTCTTGTTTTGCATATAGTAACTCTTCAGAAGTTAATTTACTTAACATTAATTCTTCAATAGATTCATTACACATAAAATCATATACCTTCATATAATCCTCTTCGGAGCATTCGATTGTGCCATATATTTTAAATAATCTAGCAAAAAACTTATTTCTACTATATCTACTAGCTTCTTCAAGTTCTTCTAAGGATAATTCAGATACTTTTTTAGAATCAAAATATTCAATTCTTTTCTTTTCAAATTCAGGCTCATAAGATAACCATTTAATCCATTCAATATCAGGCGAAATATTACCAATTATATTTCTTCCGTGCAAAATTTTAACATTGCCACCGCTTTTAGCCAATTCTTTTGCCAATATTCTGCCAAATTCCATAAATTAGACCTCCTTTGTTTTTAATATTTTAACATATTTTTTAATATATTGATATATTTTATATTAAGCATCTATCTCAAATATATTACCAAACAATTTATCCTTGATTAAAGACAATAATTATAAACCCCAACCCTTCTTCTAGGTTGATTTTTTTCATAAAAACGAAAAAATCAATCATTTCTGATTGATTCCTATATCAAAAGTTCGAATAGTTCGAACAGATTACTCTCTGGTGCCTGTGGTGGGACTCGAACCCACACGATATTACTACCACTGGATTTTGAGTCCAGCGCGTCTACCAATTCCGCCACACAGGCAACTACAAATCAATTATATCATATTTTTTTTAAATGTACTAGCAAAAACAATCACTTTTAGGATATAATAATAAAGGGATGATTATGATATTGAGTTTTATTTTATTATTTATATTATTTTTAATATGGTCTATTTATATGTTAAAAGGGAAATTAAATCAGTTAGATAATTGCTTTTATAACAAAATAAAAATAACAAACATAAAAACGAAAATATTTAAAATGATAACTTTTTTTGCAAGTGCAAAATTTGTAGCTTTTCTTTGTATTCTGTTATTGATTTTTATCCAGAATAAAAGAATACCTATAGTAATTATAATGAATATGTTAATAATGTGGTTTTTGATTGGAACCTTAAAAAATATATTTAAAAGGGAAAGACCAAATAAAAATCGCTTAGTAGAAGAAAAAGGATATAGTTATCCATCTGGACATACTATGACTGCTACGATTTTTTATGGTTTCTTAATTTTTTTATTAATGATCAGCAATCTAATAATCCCTTTAAAAATAAGTTTAATTCTATTTTTAATTGTATTAATATTATTAGTTGGTTACACCAGAGTTTATTTAGGAGTTCACTTTTTAAGTGATGTAATTGGAGCTTTTCTTTTTGGTACTAGTTATCTCTTGCTATACATTTTCTTTACTTATTTTATTTTGAGAATTTTTTAATATGTTAGGAATGTGATATAATTAGGTTACAAAAAAGGAGTGAAAACATGGCGAAACGTAAGGAAAAAATTATGCCATTCTTTAAATTTTTAGCAATAGCTATGGCAATTATAACAATTTTAACACTAGGCTTATTTTACTTTATTGATATTTTACCAGGAGAATATTTTTTAGTGTTATGTGTCTTATTAATTTTATTTAATATTATTTTTTCTTGTTTAATATTAACAAGAAGAGGAGCCAAGAAACGAGCGATAGGGACAGTCTTATCTATAATTTATATGATTTTTTTAGTTTTAATAATTATTTATGAACTAAATACCATTGGATTTTTAAAAAAATTAGGATTTGTAAATTATAAAACCGAAAATTATAGTCTGTTAGTTTTAAAAGAAAGTGATTATGAAGAATTAAGTGATTTAGAAAATAAAACGATTGGTAGTCTAGAATTTACTTCAGATGGTTTAAAACAAGCCAAAGAAAAAATTGAAAAAGATATTACCGCAGAATTTAAAGAAACCGATAACATAACAACTTTAAAAGAAGATTTTTTGAAAGAAAATTATGATAGTATATTAATTGAAAACTCAATGCTTACCTTGATCAATGAAAGTGATAATGATTTTATAAATGAATATAAGGTAATTTATGAATTTTCTTTAGATGTAGAAACCGAAGATATTGCTCACGAAGTAGATATTACCAAAGATGCTTTTAATATTTACGTTTCCGGAATTGATACTTATGGATCAGTAAGTAGCGTTTCACGTAGTGATGTAAATATGGTTATCACGGTAAATCCAACAACTCATAAAATATTAATAACATCCATTCCAAGAGACTATTATGTAACTCTAGCTGGAAAAAATGCCAAAGATAAATTAACGCATGCTGGAATTTACGGAATTGAAACAAGTGTTGCTACATTAGAAAATTTATTAGATATTAAAATTAATTATTATGTAAAAGTAAACTTTACTTCTTTAATTGATATTGTAGATGCTCTAGGAGGAGTAAGTGTTTATTCAAAATATAGCTTTACTAGTCAAGATGGTTATTATTATAAACAAGGATACAATAATGTAGATGGAAAGAAAGCTTTATCGTTTGTTAGAGAGCGGAAAGCTTTTAGTGAAGGAGACCGAACAAGAGTAGAAAATCAAGCTGCAATGATAGAAGCTTTAATTAACAAAGCGATTAGTCCAACTATTATTACGAAATATACAAGTTTACTTAGTGCATTAGATGATTCATTTATTACGAACTTAAAAACAGATGATCTCACGGAGTTTATTAAAATGCAAATTGATCAAATGCCATCATGGGATATTGAAAATATTAGTTTAAATGGAACGGATGGTTATGATTATACTTATTCATATGGTGGAACAAAATTATATGTAATGATTCCCGATAATGAAACAGTAATTAATGCTACTACAAAAATTAAAGAAATATTAAAAGAGGAGTAAAATCCTCTTTTAATAATTATATAATCGATATAAAGTAATAGATGGTTTATTAAATAAGCGAAGACTAAAATTTTCAGTACCAATTCCATTTGAAATATAAAGCTTTTGGTGATTTACTTCATAATAAGAATCAATATATTTTTCGGCACCATCTTTTTTTATAATACCACCTACAAATGGTATTTTTATTTGCCCACCTAATGAATGACCGGCTAAAACTAAGTTACTTCCTTGAATATCAGAAATACTATCTGGTTTATGAACAAAAGTAATCGTAAAATAATTCGTATCATATAAAGAATTAATTTCTTGCGTATTAGTAAGTCCAACAAAATTAATTGGAATATTACTATTATCATAAACAAGTTTTGAAGTATTATCTAATAAAATAAAATTACTATCATTTAAAATAGTTTGATATACATCTAAATATTTTTGATCATAATCTCCAATAACGGCAAATTTAAATAATCTTGCTTCTAATTGTTTAAAATATTTGGTAATTAAGGATATTTCTTTTTCGCTAATAGAATCATAATCAAATAAATCCCCAGTAAAAACAATAACATCTGGCTTTAATAAATTAATTTCTTCAACCACTTTGCTTAAATCATTTTCTAAAGTAGTTCTACCATAATGTAAATCAGAAAAATGAACAATTTTAAATCCATTATAAGCAGAATCTAAAGTCTCATCGATCACACCAATTTCTTGAACAATTAATCCATTAGTATTAATATATCGGGCATAAAGAAAGAATAGAACAAGAAAAAGAATGAAAAAAAGAAGTATTTTAACACCTTTTCTCGTTTTAATTTTTACCTTTTTATCCATATTATCCTCCAATAACAAGTAATAAGATAACACATATAGCATTATGAATCATATGCGCCAAAAAAGATGTATAAATATTATCAGTTTCAAAGAAAGCTTTAGCAAAGAAAAATCCCAAAGCACTATAAGGAAGTAAATAAAGAAGTTCCATAAAATCTTTTGTTACAAGGAAAGACTGAATATGGGCTGCTCCAAATAATAGAGAAGTAACGATAGCAAAAGTATACCATTTTTTAAATGCTTTTTTAAAACTTGCCCGAAAAGTAATTTCTTCAACAAGAGGACCGAAGAAAATCATCGTAATAGAACTACTAACAGGATATAAAGCAATTAAATTACGATTTGCTTCTTCGTTAGTAGCAATTCCACCAGCAAAACTAGAAACAATAATATTGCAAATAAACATAATTCCTAATCCAATAATCCAATTTTTAAGAGCAACATAAATATATTCCTTTTTAAAGTTTTTAAAATCATGAATAAGTCTTTTGCGATAAACAAAGCCTAACACAAATAATAAAATAGCATAAACTAAAATTTGAGTAAGGGTAGCAATGACTATATTATCGTGATAATAATAATCTTGCAAAGTATAAGAAACAATTAAGCTAATAACAAAGTAAAGCAAAATAGTTCCTAATCCTTTCAAAAATTCAAGTACTTTAATTTCTATATTATTCATTTTAATCAACTCATTTTCTAAAATAAATATATCACAAAATATAGATAATATACAACATATTTAAAACTAATTTGACAAAATTCAAATGTCCATATTGATATTTTGGTAAAAATTAGTTATAATAATAAAAAGAAAGTAAAAGGAGGAATTTATAATATGAAAGAAGCAACTCCCAAGTTTGACACATGCAAGTCAAAAAATTTAATTCAAGTAAGGTAAATACTTGTTTTTTTACGATTTTATATCTTGCGTACCTTCCGTACCTATGATATAATGGCTATAGAGGTAAAATAAAATG